>JBGKDM010000197.1:0-2606 GCA_042954165.1 Synechococcus sp. | reverse complement strand
GCTCCCAGCCCAACACTGGTGGAGGACTGCAGTCCTTTCGCCCCCCTCGAGCTGGCCTACCGGTTCCTGCTGGCGCAGGGCATCAGCACCCTGACCATCGGTGCAGCTGCTGCAAGCGACCTGCAACTCGCGGCAAAACTGGCGCACAGGGATGGTCCCCTGACGCAGGACGAGCAACAGGCTCTACGCACGGCAGGAAACCGCCAGCAGGAACGGCTCGGCCCGGAGCATTGCAAGCAGTGTCAGGCCTGCCTCCCCTGTCCGAAGGAGGTTCCGATTCCCGAACTGTTGCGGCTGCGCAATCTGGACATGGGCCATGGCCTCACCGCCTTTGCCCAGGAGCGTTACAACCTGATCGGCCGTGCCGGCCACTGGTGGGAAGCGGTGGATGCGAGTGCCTGCAGCCGATGCGGCGACTGCCTGCCGCGATGTCCGCACGGGCTGCAGATTCCCGACCTGCTGAGCGAGACCCATGCGCTGCTGTCTGCACCTCCGAGGCGGCGGTTATGGGGCTGACTGCTCCCACTGATCACGCAGGCGGATCCGATCTGACGGAGACAGGGGGGGCAGGTTCCAGCACCGTTCCATGACCCTGGACGGGGGAAGCACCAGAGAGCGGAGCCGCTCCGGAACCTGGGTCTGCATGGGTTCCAGAGCACGGCGAGGGAGAGGGGGAACCCACCCTTCCGCCAGCAACCTCCCCAGCAGGGGGCTGCTCCAGGCCTTTTCAACCCATGCCTGCGGCAGGGGTTCACGGCTCGCTGCAGGGCGCATCAGAAGCGTCCAGTTCAGCGGTGCACCCTGCTCTGGCAACACCGCACTGACTCGGGGATCACTGCGCAATGTCGCCATGCAGCGGGCCAGGGGCAGCACCGCGGCCTTCGCCTTGCCCTGGAGCAGCCAGTTGAGGGCGTGACGGTCATCAAACACTTTGGCCGCGCGTCTCAACCGCCGCAGGCTGTCCGCCCCCTCCATCCTCGCGGCGAGGCTGACCAGCAGCCGCGGACTGGCGGGCAGCACCAGCTGACCGGCGAGGCCGGGATCGAGCAGCACCTGCCACCCCTTGTCCCTGGCGGCTTGCACATGATCCGCCCCCCGGAAGAGCAGCACCCAGGGACTCAGCGAGAGCGGCAGCAAGGCCGACGACCTGGCAGGCGTGAATGTCTCGAGAAAAGCAACTGCCTCGCTGCTGAGACGCTGGCGAAGGCGGTCGGCCTGAAGGGGCTGCCAGGCGTCCTCGGGAAGTGCTGGAATCCATCCGTCGGGGAGCGCAAGCAGATCAGCCTGCTCCGGCAGAGCGGTGTCCAACTGCGACGCCGATCGAAGCGGCGTGAATCGCCAGGGCTTCGGAAGGGCGCGGCGCCAGAGAAGCGGCAGTGTTTCCGGCGCTGCCATCAGCGTTGGGGATGCAGCCCGGGTGCAGCCCGCCAGCCCGCCAAGGCCCAGCAGCAGAGCGCCCTGGAGAAACTGACGGCGCCTCAACACGTCAGCCGGCCGGCGGCTGGGGAGGTCAGGGAATCGGAGCTGGGACTCAACCGTCATGCTGTTGACCCTAAGGAGCCATCCCCTCGCCCCTGCTGACGCTGATGCAGCAGGGCATCCATGGCACAGTCGCAATCCTGCAGAAGGCTGCTGCACGGGATGGATCGCAACTGGGCGAGGAGAGTCAGGCCACCGGCGCCAACACCTTCCTTGACGTAGCCCTGTTCATAGGCACGGAGCTGGGGGTGACGGCTGTTATGGCAGCGCAGACCACTGGTCAGCGCCAACAGAGGCAGGCCGACGTGGTCCTGAACCCGGCGCAACAACTCCGGGAATGCGGCTTGACGCTGGCTGAGACGTTCATCGGCAAGCCAGGCCGTGGTGCCGAGCACCACCTGACGAGCCAGGGCCGGGCGGTCAGCGGGGCTGCAATGGCACAGCGCCAGGGCGAGCACCGCCAGCATCTGACTGCCGCCGGCCAGCATCACGGGTTGGCCTGACGTCAGGGAGCCGACAAGCAGGCCTGCGGCCAGCGCCTGAAAGGGATCACCCACGGCAGCCAGCAGCGTCTGCGGCTCCACCGGAGATGACAACGCGGCTGCCGTGAGGCCCTGGTTCACCAGACGTCGCTTCAGCGCCAACGGCGGCTGCAATGCACTGCCGCTGACGAGATCGGCCACGGGAAGTCCGAGACCCTGCAGGACCGCCTGGGCCGTGGTGGTTCCACCGGGAACGCACTCAGCCAGCACCAGCGGAGCCCTCAGGCCGGCACCGAGGCGATGGCCCCGTGACCAGAGATGCTGCACCCGCTCGCCAGGCATCGCACGCCCCGTGCTCAGGCAGGCCGCAGGCCCGTGATCCGCAGACTCAAGACGCAGGTGCGGGAAGGGCGGGTCCTGGATCAGCCCGAGCACTGAAACAACGGGCCGCAGGGCGAGTTGCTGCACCGCCACCCAGCTGATCAAGGCTGGCGAGACTCCGGCGGGGAGAGGAGGCAGTGCCCAGCGGGGCCGATGGGAGGGACCGTTGAGCAGCAGTTCGGCATCGGCGATTGCGGTGTAGCGACGCGATGCAGCCGTCGCACCGGCGGCGGAGATGCCCTCGACTTCGGCGGTGGCGGTCGC
>JBGKDM010000196.1:0-4595 GCA_042954165.1 Synechococcus sp. | reverse complement strand
CCAGGAAACTGGAACCCACAACGACACGACCTGCAATCGCCGTATTCACCACCAGCTCCATCGGCGTGACGCCATAGGCCCGTGGTCCCGACCAATGGGACCCCGAAATCTGAGGGTCCAACAGCACCTGCCCCCCCGATTGCCAGTATTTCAACTGCAGGTAAATCTCATCGCCGCCATAGCCGCGAAACGCATCGTTGAAGCCACCAATGGAAACCCAATCACTGAGACGTGTTAACAAAGCCCAGTTCCCGGTGGCACCGATCGGATAAGGATCCGGCTCATTGGTATCAACCAGATGATGCCAGGTTCCCCAGAAGTTCGACTCCAGGGTGAGGCGATACGCACCCCAAATCTCAGGGGACCCAAAGCTGACACCAAAATGGATCAAACTCTTGGCGGGGTAGACACCGGAGCGTATCCGTTCACGCAGCAACGCAAACGACCCTGGTTTCATCAACACATGCGAATCGAGCATCAGCAACCATTGACCCCGTGCAACTGACGCTCCAAACGACCGGGGATAATTGACACCTTTGACCGTTCCAGCCTCGAGGTAGCGCAACCCAGGGCGCCCAAATGATTCACAAACATCGCGAACATCCTTCGACGGCTCGTTATCAACAACAAGAACTTCAATTCCCGCCTCCAAACCAGCATTCAAGAGGCCCTGCAATGTGAACCACAGTTCATTCTCTTTGCCACGCACAGGAATGACGATTGAAAGCCAAGGAGCCTCCTGCCCCGTGTTCTTCAAGTCAGCCACAACCACATCCGCGGGAACGGATGAAAGATCTAGAACAAAAACATCACGTTCAGAACAGCGTGACTGTGGTTTGTCAGCATTTGTAGGTGCCGTCAGATGCCACGCCCAACCCAGAAGTTGATGGCGTCAGGCCAGCCAGGACCGCAGCAACGGCAAGCTCAGGCCGATCACATTGGAGTAGCAACCATCAAGGCGTTCAATGCAGCAACCGCCTCGACCTTCAAGGGCAAAGCCACCAGCGCATTGCAATGGCTCTCCAGTGGCGACATAGGCCTCAATCTCATCGTCCGTGAGAGTGGCAAACAACACGCGGGTGGTGACACAACAGCGCAATGGCTGTGCCTGTTCAGTGGCTGACGGGCCAGGCAACAGGCAGTGACCGGTGTGCAGTTCTCCCCAGTTGCCACGCAGGCGTTGCCAGCGGGCGAACGCTTCCGAACCATCCGCTGGCTTGCCGAAGATCTCGCCATCGAAAGCAAGAACTGAGTCACAACCCAGGACAAACCGAACGGACGAATCATCGGGATGCCCCCCAAGACGGTCGCGGACTGCCGCGGCCTTGGCATCCGCCAGCAGCTGCACCAACGCCTCAGGCGTTGCCGCCTTGATCGTGTCCTCATCCACACCGCTGACCATCACCCGCGCGGGTATGGAGGCCTGTGCCAACAGGCGACGTCGAGCGGGCGACGCCGAAGCCAGGATCAGCATCGTTTCCAGTCATCCGGCTTGATTCTGGCAAGGGGAACGCCTCGATCCATTGCGTCGGGCAACACAATGGTCGTGATGCGTTCCAGCGCTTTGACCGCTCCCGCCCAATCCCTGCTCACCCAGCGCTCCCTGCAACGGGCGAGGCAGGCCATGCGCTGTCTGCCCTTCCAGCATGCGTTCTACGTCTTGCTGGTACGAGGCGCCCTGAGCAGCACGGAACTGACGATGCGGAGTGATTGGGGCGACCTGTGCCGCAGCCGCCTGAACCGCTCGCGCACGGAAGATGCCTTGATCTGGTTGATTCAGCTGGGCGTGCTGCGACGCGAGGTGGATGGACAGGGGCTCACGGAGCGGGTGCGGCTCACACCGATGGGACTGGACCTGCTGCGGTCCTGGCCCGAAGCCATCCCGCCAGCCCCGCTGCATCAACAACTGCACCACTGGCTGCGACGCCACCGACCGAGACTGTGATGCGGCCCCTGATGGTTCTTGGCACCAGCAGCGGTGCAGGCAAATCCCTGATGACTGCTGCCCTCTGTCGGGTGCTGAAGCGACGGGGCGAAACGCCGCTTCCCTTCAAGGGGCAGAACATGAGCAACAACGCCTGGGTGGACCAGAGCGGCGGAGAGATGGCCTATTCCCAGGCACTCCAGTCCTGGGCAGCCGGACTCGAACCGGAATGCGCCATGAATCCGGTGCTGCTCAAACCCCAGGGTGATTCAACCAGTGAGCTGATTCACCTGGGGCAGTCGGTGGGCAAAGCACGGGCCGAGACCTACTACGAGGACTGGTTTCGTCCAGGTTGGGCCGCAGTGCGCCAGGGCCTGCACGAACTCCAGGCCCGACGCCCCCATGGTCGCCTGGTGCTGGAGGGCGCTGGCAGCCCGGTGGAAGTGAATCTGCAACGCCGTGACCTCACCAATCTGCGATTGGCGCAGTACCTCCGCGCCAACTGCCTGCTGGTTGCCGATATCGAACGGGGCGGTGTATTTGCCCAGATCGTCGGCACGCTCAACCTGCTGCGTCCAGTGGAACGCCCCCTGATCAAGGGCATCCTGATCAACCGTTTCCGGGGTCGTCAATCACTGTTTGACGAAGGACGCCGCTGGCTTGAAGCCCACACCGGCGTCCCAGTGCTTGGGGTGATGCCCTGGCTGGATGAGCTGTTCCCACCGGAAGACTCCCTCGACCTTCTGGAGCGACGGGGCCGCAAACGCGGTGCAGAGCTGGAGATTGCGGTAGTGCGGCTGCCATCGCTCAGCAACTTCTCCGACCTCGACCCCCTGGAGGCCGAACCGACGGTGCAATTGCGCTGGCTCTCACCCGGAGAAGAACTGGGCCAACCGGATGCCGTGATCGTGCCAGGGAGCAAACAGACGCTGCGGGATCTCGCCGCCCTGCGCAGCAGCGGACTCGACCAGAGCCTGGTCCGCTACGTCCAGAGGGGCGGACAACTCGTCGGCATCTGCGGTGGGATGCAACTGATGGGGCGCGAACTCCATGACCCCGACGGGCGTGAAGGCGGCGACATTGGCAGCACCTGCCCCGGCCTGGATCTACTGCCCCTCCGGACCAGCTTCACAGCCACCAAAGCGTTGCGCCAACGCAGCAGCACGGCCGCATGGCCAGCTTCTCCGAGCCATGAAGCACTGGTGCTGGAGGGATTCGAATTGCACCGAGGCAGCACCAGCGTGCTGGACGACTGCGCCCCTCTGTGCTCCGATCCAGGGCTGGGCTGGATCAGCCACGGCGGTGATCAGGGCGGTGTGGTGATGGGCACCTATCTCCATGGCGTCTTTGAGAGCGGTCCATGGCGACGCCGCTGGCTCAACCTGCTGCGGCAGCGCAAAGGACTGGCTCCCCTCAGGGAAAACCAACCTCACCACAGCCGTCAACGGGAGGCGCTGCTGGAACGGCTTGCCGATGCCTTCGAGGCCCATGTGAATCTGGAGCCGCTACTGAAGGCGGCATGAGCACCGTGCACATCCAATGGCCCGATGGGCGCAACAGCGACCATGCCATCGGCCTGGATTGGCTGGCAGCCGCCCGTCAGGCGGGGGTCAGCATCCCCACCGGTTGCATGGGAGGCAGCTGTGGCGCCTGCGAAATCGAGGTGAACGGCACCACGGTGCGGGCCTGCATCAGCACGGTGCCGGGGAGCCGCTCGGGTCATCTCCGGGTGGACTTCGCCAGTGACCCTCACTGGTGAGTGCAATGCCGACCAATCCTGGCGATCCCAACCACGCCCTGCCAAAGACATCCCGGCGACACCACCGGGTTGAGCGCTGACCCCATGGGTGTCCTCGCAGGATTGGCAGCAGCTCTGGCCTGGACCCTCGCCAGCAGTCTCTGGCGCAGCCTCAGCACCTCGCTGACGGCGATCCAGTTGAACGGCCTGAAAAATTGGATCGCCTGCCTGATCCTGACGCCAGTGCTTCTGGGAATTCCCTGGTTCGAGCAGACCGGGAGCTGTCTGATCCTCCTGAGCAGCGGCGTGGTTGGGATCGCGATCGGTGACAGCTTCTATCTTGCGGCGTTACGCCGTCTCGGCACCCGCCGCACACTCACCTTTGAAGCCGTGGCACCTCTTGCCGCGGGGATCAGCGGACTGATCTGGATGGGGGAACGGGTCAGCAGCCTCAGCTGGGCAGGAGCGGTTCTTGTCAGCGCATCGGTGCTGATCGTGGCGCGCCAGCAGCCACCGGATCAGACATCCTTCACGGACCGTCGAAGGACAACCCAACTCCTTGGAGCCGCCCTGGCACTGCTGGCTGTGGCCTGTGGTGTGGGCGGTGCGGCCCTCTCCCGCGGCGTCCTCTTGAGCACGTCGCTATCGCCGCTCCAAAGCAGTGCCGTGCGGCTGCTTGGTGGAGGGCTGGCCTTACTCCCCTGGCTGCGTCACCCCGCGATGCTCCCAGGGCGATCGGTGCCAGTGACGGGGCCAACACCCGCGCAGTCCAGAGCGATTCGTGTGGTGGCTGCCACCCTTCTGGGGACCAATGTCGGCATCCTGCTGCAGCAAACCGCGCTGCAACGTCTTCCACTGGCCGTGGCGATCACCCTGCTCAGCACCGCGCCGGTCATGGCACTGCTGGTGGCGCGGCACGAGGGTGACAAGCCT
>JBGKDM010000195.1:0-13068 GCA_042954165.1 Synechococcus sp. | reverse complement strand
CTGGTCGCGCTGCTTCTGAGTGGCGGGACGATCGGTGCTGTCAGGGCCGAAACATGGGAGCGAATCGGCCGTTTCGCTGGAGTGCTGCGACAGGCTGGAACCGTGACGCTTGTCGCAAGGGATTGTCCGAACAGTCTTCTTGGCGCCTTTCACGCAACCCGCAATGCCCTGTTGCTCTGTGCCAACAACCTGCAGAACGATCCGCAGGAGATCTGGGAGGTGCTCGCTCATGAGTCGGCTCATGTGATGCAGCACTGCAAAGGGGGAGGGCTTCTGGATCAAGGGCAGCTCGATCTTGCGATGACCCGCATCCAGGAGGAGTCGCCGCGTCTGGTCAAGGAATTAAGGCTCTATCACCAAAGTCAGCATCGCGATGAAGTGGAGGCACGCCTCGTTCAGGGCCTGGCGCCGGACAGGGTTGAAGCGCTGTTCAGGCAGTTCTGCGCAGAGCGACTCAATGGATCACCCGCGCAGACAGGAGGGGCCTGAGGCTCTCTTGCTGCCCGTGAAGACCCTTTCGATCGCTCCGTCAGAGCTGGTCGTCGCCCTTACGGTGAAGCCGTGCAACGTTCCAGCTCTGTGATGAATTCCAGCGCCCGTGGCTACTGGGTGATGACCTGGCTTGGGCTGCTGTCCAACGTGATCGCCCTGCCGCTGATTGCCTGGTTCGCCTTCCTGACACCACCGGAGTTCAGGGTTGCCAACATCAGCGTGTCATTCGCGCTTGCCTGGCCTGCCGCGGTCGTGGGCATCGTTGCCAGTGCCGGATTGCTGGCACAGCGGCGATGGGGAGGCATCGTTGCGATCGTGGCCCTCTCCATGGCCCTTGCCGTTTCCCTTCCCTACGCAGTGGTGCGTCTCGCTCTTCACCACGTGGGTGCTGATGCTCTCCCGATCGGAGGGCTGGCGCTTCTGATGGCGGTCGGCAATCTGGCCGCACTGCTGTATTGGTGTCGACCATCTCTGCGCCGGGGCGGACTGCTCTGAATGCCTTGGATTGCCGGCTGTCGTCTGCTGCATCGCGATCCATGGGTCTTGATTGTCGAGAAGCCCTCCGGTTTGTTGAGCCAGCCTGGTCTGGGACCGGCGCAGGCTGACTCACTGCTGAGCAGGCTTCAGAATCACGAGCCCACGCTCGCGCTGGTGCATCGTCTCGATCGCGACACCTCTGGATTGCTGATGCTCGCTCGCACTTCTGACGCGTTATCGGCGTTCAGCCGTTTGTTCGCCTCCCGCAGGGTGCGCAAGCTGTACGTGGCTGATGTCTGTGGGGCCCCTCCAGGCAGCAGTGGATGCGTGGACCTGCCGCTGGCACGGTTGCAGACCCATCCGCCGCGTTACGGGTGGCATCCCGACGGTCGGAGCAGCCAGACGCGCTGGCGGGTGCAGTCGGGCCGGAGACTCTGGCTGCAACCGATCACGGGACGATCGCATCAGCTCAGAGCCCATCTGGCTGCACTGGGTTGTGCCATTCAGGGTGATCCGATCTATGCCGGTCACGACCAGGCTGAGAGCGGTCGCATGCACCTGCATGCCACCGCTCTCAGCCTGCGCCATCCCTTCACTGGACAACGGCTCCGCTGCCGCAGTGCGGTCCCCTTTCTTCCCCCGGAGCCCCTTTCGGCCAGGCCTGATCAGGCGGGATAGCCCTTGCGGTACGCAGGAATCGGATAGGGGATCCGACGGTGACGCATGCGTCGCCAGACCCGCACGAAGGAGCGGATGACCAGTTCCACCTCAGCCCTGCTGAGACTGCTCAGTCGCAGCTGACCATCCCGCTGTCGGGCCTCGATGATGCGCCGCACCGTCAGCTTGGCGTCGCTGTCGCTGGTGTCAGGGGGCAGCGATCGCAGCGCTGCCTCGCAGCCATCGGCAAGCATGAGGATGGCCGTTTCCCTCGACCGTGGACGTGGCCCTCGATAGCGGAAGCGTTTTTCGGAGATCGAAGGATCGCTCTCCCTTGCCTTGTGCAGGAAATACCCCATCTTCAGGGTTCCCTGGTGCTCCGGGATGAAATCTGCCACGGGGCGAGGCAGGCGGTGCCTGCGTGCGAGTTTGAGGCCTTCATCCACGTGGGCCTGCAGCACGCCAGCACTGGCAACGGGGTCATTCAACCTGTCGTGGGGGTTGGCTCCGTCGCCGGTCTGATTTTCGATGAACCATTCAGGGGCATGCAGTTTGCCCACATCGTGATAAAGGGAACCCGTGCGGACGAGATCGATGTCCGCACCAATCGCCCGGGCACCCTCCTCGGCCAAGCCGCAGATCATCAGGGTGTGCTCGAAGGTGCCTGGCGCTTCCGATGACAGCCGGCGCAGGAGAGGTCGTTCCTGATCGGCCAGTTCCATCAGCCGAGCCCTGGTGAGGAGACCGAAAGACGCCTCAAGGATGGGCAGGAGCAGGATCGCCACCATCAGCAGGATGCCCATCAGCAAGGCTTCCGAGGCCAGTTCTCCGGCATTGGGGGCCAGGCGGGTCCAGGCACTCATCCCCGCATTGATCTGACTGCGGAGCAGCGTCCACTCAACCAGCAGGGCTGCCAGAGGCAGCACCACCGTGAGTTGCAGCAACTGGGCGCGACTGCGCAAACGCCCTGCCTGCAATGCAGCCACAACAGCGATTGCAGCAGCGATCACAAGTCGTCCCTCTCCCACTCCGTTCACCGGCAGGGGCCAGAGAAGACTCGCAATCGCCAGCCAGGCAAGACCACAACTGGTTCCCAGCCCCTGAGCCAGGAGCAGTGTGGGCGGCACGAGAACGGCCAGGGGACTCACGGCAGCCCCGAACCAGAGCTTGCTGCCCTGGACGAGAAGAAGCAGTCCCAGGGCGAGAAGACCGTGGGAGAACTCAAGGCATGGACGCTCCCGGCGCATGATCAGCAGCAGCACACCGCAGCCGGCCAGTGCCTCTGTGAACCGTGCCATCCAGGTGCCGATGCGGGGACTGCGGCTGACGAGTCCGAAGTAGTCGAGAACGTCGTATGCCTGCGGACTGATCGGTTCCCCTTTGCGGGTGATCAAGCTGCCCTTGGTGACCTCGATGGTGGGGATGCCCTGTTTGGTGATCAGCGTCTCAAGCTTGCGCTGGCTCAGAAGGGGGTCGGTGCGCAGGTTGCTGGCCCCCTGAAAGCTGCTTGCCAGCACCTTGCTGCCGATGTTTCGTGCCGGAGTTCCGAAGGCCCCAAGGTCGTCGAGCTGAAGTGCTGCAGCGTCCCGCAGCTGGGTCACGGCCAGGGTGTTGATCAGCCCTTGGCTGAGCATTCGATTCCCGGCTTCTCTCACCGCCGTCTGCCATCGGTCGATGTTCCTTGGTGACTGAGACTTGAGCCAACGCAGTTCCTCGTCGTCGAGGTTGACGGGGCCGACACGGTCTGCCTCGGCGCTGCTGGCAACTCCCTGCAGCTCCTTCAGCTGCCGACCGAGTCGTTCACGCAGGCGCTGGGTCTCGGTCTGATCGATCACCTGCACGAATGTGCGGGGAACAAGGCTGGAGCGACGCTGCTCGAGTGCCTCGCTGTCGACGACCAAAGCGTCCTTTGGCGCGATGGCATCGAAAGGTGCAGGGGTTCCAGGTCGCAGATTGGGTTCCGTGAGCCAGGGCCAGCTGGAGATCAACGCCACCAGGATGCAGACCAGGACCAGTCCAGTGGTCTGGATGTGTCCCCAATGCAGCAGAGGACGCCTGGGCGACTCGTTGCGAAGCCAGCTGTGCCAAAGCCGGCGCAGGCGTTGGAGGCGAATCACGGCGACTGGCATTCGCCATGAACGCTAGCTCCATCGGAGGGGCATGCTGGAGAGAGCTAAGTCACCTTTTATGGCTCTGAGGCTGGATGGCAAACAGCTCGCTGCCGAGCTTGAGGACCGTCTGAGGCTGTCCATCGCTGCTGGCACGGAGCGGGCAGGGCGTCCACCCGGTCTTGCCGTGCTGCGTGTGGGTGATGATCCCGCAAGTGGTGTTTACGTTGCGAATAAAGAAAAGGCCTGCGCTCGTATTGGTGTGGCCAGTTACGGATCCCATCTGCCTGGATCCAGCACCCAGGACGACGTGCTGGCAGCGATTGCAGCCCTCAACGCCGACGATCGTGTGGATGGAATCCTGTTGCAGCTGCCCTTGCCGGATGGCTTGGAGGAAGGGCCTTTGCTGGCCGCCATCGACCCTGATAAGGACGCCGACGGTCTGCACACGCTCAATCTCGGTCGTTTGCTGAAGGGGGAGCCTGGACCCCGCAGCTGCACCCCCGCCGGTGTGATGGCGTTGCTTGCCCGGCACGCGCTGAGTCTGGAAGGAAAGCGTGCTGTTGTGATCGGACGCAGCATTCTGGTCGGTCAGCCGATGGCGCTCATGCTCCAGGCTGCCAATGCCACAGTGACCGTGGCCCATTCGCGCACGCGGGATCTTCCTGCGCTCACCCGTCAGGCTGACGTTCTGGTGGTGGCAGCGGGAAGGCCCCGCATGATCGGGGCTGAGCATGTCAAGCCTGGCGCTGTCGTTGTGGATGTGGGCATTCATCGACTGCCACCTCCCGACGATGCCCCTGCAGGAACCAGGGCCAAGCTCTGCGGTGATGTCCGCAGTGACGATGTCGAGGCCATCGCCTCCGCCATGACCCCTGTTCCTGGCGGTGTTGGTCCGATGACCGTGGCCATGTTGCTGGTGAACACCGTCGTGGCCTGGTCCAGGCGCCATCACCACGTTCACGGTCTTGATGACCTGGTGGTCTGAAGCGTTCTCCGAACACCTCGATGTGTATCCGGTGTTGGTGACGTGTCCCTTGGCCTGAGAGAATCCCGCCAGATTGGAACGATGCATGACCGCTGCGGCGACCAGTTCCGGCAGCGCCCGGTCGGAGGGTGACGCTCAGGCGTTTGACTTCAACGCCTATCTCGGAGCTCAGAAGCTGCGTGTGGAGACGGCTCTGGATGCCTCTCTCGGTCCGGAGAGGCCGGAGTCGCTGCGGGAGGCGATGCGCTACTCGCTGCTGGCAGGTGGGAAACGCCTGCGCCCCATCCTCTGTCTGGCGGCCTGCGAACTGGCCGGTGGTGATTCCGAGCTCGCCATGCCAACGGCGGTCGCCCTGGAGATGATCCACACCATGTCGTTGATCCACGACGATCTGCCCGCGATGGATAACGATGACCTCCGTCGCGGACGCCCGACCAATCACAAGGTGTACGGCGACGCTGTTGCCATCCTCGCGGGTGATGCCCTGCTCACCCGTGCCTTTGAAATGGTGGCGCTCCGCAGTCCCGGTGTTCCTGCAGACCGCCTGCTCAAGGTGGTGGGAGAGCTTTCGCTGGTGTCCGGTGCTCCTGGCCTGGTGGGTGGTCAGGTGGTCGATCTGGAATGCGAAGGCAAGCAGGTCGACCTTGAGACACTTGAGTACATCCATCTCCACAAGACGGGGGCCCTGCTCAAGGCCTGCGTGATCACCGGTGCCCTGATCGGTGGGGCTGATGATGCACAGCTCGAGTCGCTGCGAACCTATGCGCGTGGGATCGGCCTGGCGTTCCAGATCGTGGATGACATTCTCGATGTCACGGCCAGCAGCGATGTTCTCGGTAAAACCGCCGGCAAGGATCTTGTCGCCGACAAGACCACTTACCCCAAACTGCTTGGGCTTGAGGAGTCGCGGGAGCGCGCCAGGGTGTTGATCAGCGAGGCGAAATCGTCGCTTGATGCCTTCAAACCCGCTGGAGGTGGGTTGGCCCAGGCTGCGCCCCTCCTCGCCCTTGCCGACTACGTCATCGGTCGTGATCGATGACAACGGCGGCTGTTTTGGTGTCCTCCCTGTCCCCGACTGGTCAGATCCTGGACAATTCCGTTCTCGCCTGGGGGCTTGCAGCCTGCGGGCTTGCCCAGCTCTCCAAGCTGGTGATTGAACTGGTGGTGAACCGCCGCTGGCGCCCAGCCGTTCTGATCGAGACTGGCGGAATGCCATCCAGTCACTCGGCCCTGGTGACAGGGACGGCGGCTGGTATCGGCTGGGAGGCTGGGTTCAATGACCCTGTCTTTGCCATGGCGGCCACGGTGGCTTTTGTGGTGATGTACGACGCCAGTGGCATCCGCCGCGCGGCAGGATTCACGGCCGCCCGCGTGAATGCTCTTCCTGGCAGTGCCTGGGATGAGACCCCCGACAAGCCCCTGAAGGAAACCCTCGGTCACTCACGCGTTGAAGTGCTGGTGGGCAGTGTTCTGGGACCAGCTATTGCCTTACCAGGCCTTGCCTGGCTGGGGTCACCTCTGGAGTTGGCTCAGCGCATCGGCCAGGCAATCGGGTGAGTGGCCCTGACGCACCGGTTCCTGAGGGTTTGACCGCAGACCTCACGGTTGACCAGCGGGCCGCTGCCGAAGCCTTCGCCGCGTGGCTGCAGGGCAGTTCCGATGGCACTCCCTTTGTCTTGAGTGGCTTCGCGGGCAGCGGCAAAACCTTTCTGTCGATGCGACTGCTGCGCATGGTGGAGGCCACGGGCCTGTGCTGGACCGTGGTGGCTCCCACCCACAAGGCAGTCGGTGTCTTGCGTCAGGCTCTCAGCGTTGAAGGCCTGCAACCCACCTGGTATCCCTCCACGATCCACCGTTTGCTGCGTCTCAAGCTCAAGCGTCAGGGCGATCGCGAGTTGTGTGAACCGACGGAACAGACGGCAACCGCGCTGGAGCATCTGGGGTTGGTGCTGATTGATGAAGCGTCGATGGTCGACAGTTCCCTCTTGCAGGTGGCACTGCAATGTGCCCATCCCTTCCGCACACGTCTTGTGTTTGTTGGTGATCCGGCCCAGCTTCCCCCTGTCGGTGAGGTGGACAGTCCGGTGTTCGCCATGCAACGCGCCCAGGCCGCCTGCCTTCAGCAGGTGGTCCGCCATCAGGGCCCTGTCCTGCAGTTGGCCAGCAGTCTGCGGGACGGCAGCCTGGCCTGCGAGCGTCCGCCCATGTTCCCGCTGTGTTCCACAGACCAGGGGAGTGTGGGCAGTCTTGATCGTGCTGCCTGGTTGGCGCGTGCACAGGACGCGCTCAAGCAGGCTGCGGTTTGCGATAACCCCGACGCGGCGCGCATCCTGTGTTGGACGAACCGCAGCCTTGAGCAGCTCGTCCCCCATGCCCGACGGGCGATTCACGGTGAGATGGCCGATCAGATGCCGGTTCTGCCTGGAGAGGTGCTGATCACGCGCACCGCGGTCATGGCACCAGCGTCCAGGGATGGGGCGGAAACCGGCGAGGAGCCCGATCTGGTTCTGGGCTCGAACCGCGAGCTCGTGGTGGAGGACGTCACCCCGGAACGCTGTGATCTCAGTCAGTTTGGTCTCAGCGATGCCGATCTCGCCGGGGGCGGTCAGCTGGTCCTGGATGGTGTTGGGACCCCGGTGATTGACACCCTCAATGCCAGGGTGCGCTGTGGTGAGTTGGAACTCACCCTCCGACTGCAGCCACCTGTCGGGAGTGAGGCTCGCCGGCAGCTCGACAGAGTGCTGCAACGGTTGCGCACCCAGGCCCGGGATGCCGGCAAGCGCAACGGTCGCCCGCTGTGGCGTCGCTTTTTCCTGATTCGTGATGCCTTTGCCTCGCTCGGCCCTGCTGCCGTCTTGACAGTGCATCGCAGCCAGGGAAGCAGTTTTGGGGACGTGTTTGTGGCCGATGACGTTTTCTGGCCCCAGGATCAGGTCTTACGACGGCAGCTTGTGTACGTCGCCGTGAGCCGTGCACGCCATGGGGTGTGGCTGGTAGGTCGCCAGGTCTCACCTGCCCTGACGCAGCGCTGGCAGCAGGCGCTTGTTTGACGCTGGCTCGTCTGTCTCTGGATTAACGGAGCAGCAGGCTGCTCACCCCTTGCCAGCTCAGGTAGCCCCCAAGGGCAAGGCTCACGGCGCTGACCACCAGTTCTCCTTTCGCGAACAACACCTGTTTGCCCTTTTCCAGCCACGGCAGCACCTTCTCCCGCCCGATCAGAACGGCGCCCAGGGGAAGCAGAAGCAAAAGGCTTGCTCCGGTTGTGAAGGCCAGCACGCCCACCCATTCCTGCCAGGCAGGTAATCCAGCGGCCAAGACCACAGCTGCGGATTTGGCGAAGAGGACCAGGTCGTCGGGGCTGGCAACCTCACTGATCGCTCCAAGACCCACCAGAAGGGGAAGGGGCATGGCTACAAACCGGTCGATGCTGCGCGTCCAGCCTGGTGGGTTCTTCCCATCGGCGAACGCCCGCAGCAGTTCTTTGACGCCGACGGCGACCAAGGCTCCGCCCGCCAGGAGATCCAGTCCGGTGCGATGGTCCGACCCTTGGGTCATATCGAGCACAAGGGTGTGCCCCACGGTGAGCAGCAGAGTCACGGTCGCCAGGGCGGTGACAATCCATCCGATGACAAACCAGCCTCCGCGCAGTACGGGCTTGGGGCCCAGCAGCAGCAGCAGCAACACCGCGATGTGAAGTGGCGAGAGGCTGATGCCTGTTCCGTAGGCCAGCAGTTCGGCCCAGAGGGTGGTGTCGTTCATCTCTGAGGCTTCTCCTGCGCACGTCGGGCTGATGTTGCCGCAGCAAGGAATCAGAAGGTTCCGGTCGTCGGCGCATTCCAACAGTTGATCGCCCGCTGCTCATGGTCATGGCCCAGAACGCAGATGGATCCGGTGCTGAGTTTGAACAGACTTCCCGCCTGCGCGCCCAGGCCGAGCCAGCAGCCGGTCAGGGCCCTCAAGAGGTGCCCATGGGAGAACAGCGCCACATCCCCTGGTTCTTCAACGGCCATGGCCTGGTCGATGACGTGTTGGCAACGTTGCTGCACGGCAGCGGCATCGTCTCCGCTCGGGCAGCCGTGCGTCCAGATCGTCCAGTCCGGCATGGCGCGTTGGATCTCTGCGGTCGTGATGCCTTCGTAGTTGCCGTAATCCCACTCCCTGAGGTTGGTCTCCACCTGAGCCTGGGAGCCCAGGCCTCCCAGCTCACAGGTGCGTTGGGCGCGCTGGAGCGGCGAACACATCACGGCTGCAAAGGTGTGTCGGTTCAGGACAGGAGCCAGGCGGCGCGCCTCGGCTTCTCCTTCCGCCAGCAGAGGAAGGTCGGTGGTTCCGGTGTGACGTCCGTTGATGGACCATTCCGTTGCCCCGTGACGCAGCAGCCAGAGTTGTCGCTTGGGCATCGTCGCCTCGGCCTAGTGCTTGATCTCAAACCAGTCGTCACCGGTGACCGGCAGTTGGCTCAGGCGCACGAGCCGGACGTTCGCTGATGTCGGCCCTCGTTCGGACCAGAGCCGCAGTTCGTTGAGTTGGTAACTGGGCCCTTCGGCCTGAATCTCGACGCGTCCATCGCTGAGGTTGCGGACCCAGCCACTGAGTCCCAGCTCTGCGGCGCGACGACAGCAGGCGTTGCGAAAGCCCACCCCTTGCACATCTCCCTCCACCATGAGCCGCCAGCGCTCACTCAGCGGCTGCGCGCGCGGTTTCTGGCGCTTGACGAACCGGCCGCGATCGTCGCTGCCGCGGTTTCGACTGCGGCGCGCCATCGGCATGAGATCGTCCAGCATCCGCCCCAGTGCAGGTGAACCCAGCTGGCGTGAAGGTTTGGGTGTGTCCATCCTTCTCTCCTTTGATCAACCTGCCACCCTTCAACCTGCCAGAGGGTTTGGAGATTGCCAACGGACCCATCCGTGCTGCTGCTGTCAGGACTCTCCTGCGTCAGCTCCCAACGGTGGAATTCATGACCTCTGAATTGTTCGTTTCTGCGTGTCAGCAGACCATCCTGTGCCACCGTCAGGACGCGGTAGCCCACCTGCAATCGTCCTTTTCTGGCGTGAAAAGGCAGGAGCCCCGCCATTGGATGGGATTGGCCGCTGTCATCGGCAAGGCTCTGACCCAGAAGCAGCATGCCTCCGCATTCGGCATAGATCGGTCGTCTGCCAAACCACTGCTGCAAGCTGATCAGGCTCTGATCACAGTCGCTCAGTGCACCGGCGTGGAGCTCCGGGAAGCCTCCGGGCAGGATCAGCCCGCACGCCTCATTTGGAATGGGCTCGTTCGCCAGCGGTCGCCACGGCAGCACAGGCATGGCGAGGCTGTGCAGCCAGTCCTGCATTTCCGGGTAACGGAAGTGGAAGGCCTCATCCTGTGCAACCGCGACAGGAATGCGCTCCAGCCCCTCCATGCCCGGGCTGGTTGCAAGCCGTTGCTCGAGAGGGTCCTCTCCTGCCTCAGGACTCCCCATCAGCGGCAGCAGTCGTTTGAGATCGAAATGCTGTTCAGCCAGGGATGCCCAGGCTTGCAGTCGTTCGGGGAACTCGCTCAGCTCCTGAGCGGGAGCGAGGCCGAGGTGCCGGCTGGGTAGATCCAGCTGATCACTGCGGGGAAGGCATCCAAGGAGAGGGACGCCGATGCCGTCAAGAACCTCCTGCATCAACTGCCGATGCCGCGGAGTGCTCACCCGGTTCAGAACAACACCAGCCAGGTGCAGTGCAGGATCGTGCTGTTGGAATCCCCGTACCAGCGCAGCCAGAGACTGGGCCTGTCCTCCTGCATCGACCACCAGCACCACCGGAAGTTTCAGAAGCTTGGCCACTTCCGCACTGCTTCCTTCACTGGTCGGTCCGATGCCGTCAAAGAGTCCCATGACGCCTTCAACCAGGCAGAGCTTCGCCTTGTTGCCGTGGCCGTGAAAACTGTCACGGACCCACTCCGGGCCGCAGAGCGTCAGGTCGAGGTTGCGGCAGGGGCGGCCTGCCGCCGTTCCGAGAAGCTGTGGATCGAGGTAGTCAGGCCCAACTTTGAAAGGCTGAATGCTCTGCTGATGTTGCCTTGCCCAGGCGATCAGGCTGAGGCTCACGAGCGTTTTACCGCTGCCACTGGATGGTGCAGCGATCAGGCAGGCCATGGGCGGGCTCGTGGGGCATCGTCCCGCCGTCGGCGGATCACTGCATCAGCTTGGCAGCTAACGGTGCTGCCGCTGCCAGGAGAGGGTTGGTGCTGTCATGACCTCCTTCCAGAAGTCGTGCCACATCGGCCTCGACCGCGTTGTGCTGGACAGGCACAACTTCTTCAATCAGTTCCATGCTGGCCATGCCACCAGCTTCGAGGCGCATGCAGCCGCCCGATTCAGCGCAGAGAATCACACAGGCTGGCGGGTGCCCAATGGGTTGGCTGATCATGCGCAGGCCGACGAGCTGCCCTGGATGGATGCTTGGCTCTCCCATTGGGACGGGTGCGAGATGAAAGCGGACGGTTTCTCCATCACTACGGCCGAAAGTTGCGGTGATGCTTCCATCACTCCCACGGTGCCGGTCCTTCAGGACCCAACCAAGACGATCCGCGATCCATCCGGCCAGAAGAACCCCCTGCACTGCATGGTTCCCTTCGACGTCAATGTCGAGCTGAACCACGTGGCCGAGAGCATCGCGCCGTTCGGGCGGGTCGAACACCATCGCCAAGGTTTCTCGCCAGCTGCGCAGCCTCAGCCAGTTCAGGTCGTTAACCGACTGGCCTGTTGCAATACGAGTGTTGAGCTCGGCCAGGCAGTGCTGTTCTTGGCCGAGTGCTGAATCCAGGATGATGCGTCGCGGAGACACTCCAAGCGCGTCGAGAAGCTCGGGTGCTTCATCAAGGCTTCCGTTCCACCACACCCATGCCGGCAGCTCCTCCGGCAGCAGTGGCTGCAGAATGCTGAGCCCATCGTTGAGAGATCGCAGCCCTCCCCGCAGCACAACCACGTCGCCGCAGGCTGCTGTTCCCCCCCCTTCCTCAGGCAGAGGGCAGTAGGCGGCAACCAACGTCTCCAGCGGATGCTCTGGATCCGTGGTGGGAGCCAGGGTGATCAAGCGGCGTGGCCGCAGTTCACTGACCGATGCATCAATGTGCTGACCGCGCAGGTCTTCGGATTGGTGTTGACCATCCAGCTTTTCGAGTGCCTCGCCAACTTTCGTTCCCAAGGGGGGTACGCCAGCGGGGAGACCACTGTCGACCATCATCCGACGCGCAGCGTCAATGACCTCATTGCGCTGCATTCCTGTGACGGGACCGGTCAGCAGACCCGTACGCACAAGGTGCTGCTCCACCCAGGCCGGTTGCCAGACCAGCAGGCAGAACGTGTGAGCCCCCAGGTTGCTGGGTTGATCCTTGGACCACAGCTGGTCGAGATAGCCGGGAACCTCGCCGGGTGGTAGCTCAAGAGGTGTCTGAAGTGTGAGCTGAGGAGACATGGGTCCGCGTGCAAGAGGTGCCTGAACGGTGTGAGAACGGGGAGTTGGAAAAGGTTCAGTATCAGGGCCGTCGCCAGAGCAGGCCATCACGAGCCAGCATGGCGTCGGAGGCTGCCGGTCCCCAGGTACGAGATTCGTAGGGGTGGATGGGCAGTTGCCACGGACTGTCTTCGATCAGCTCCAGCAGTGGTGTGTAGAGCCGCCAGGCTGCCTCAACCTCGTCGCTGCGGGTGAACAGGGTCGGATCGCCCAGCATGGCGTCGGCGAGCAGTCGTACATAGCCTTCGTCAGAGGGTTCTCCAAACGATTCGTCGTAGGAAAATTCCATCTCTACAGGTCGGCTTCGCATGCCTGATCCGGGAGATTTCACCTCGAAACGAAATTCAGCCCCTTCGTCCGGCTGGATCCGCAGGACAAGCTGATTGGCTGTTGGACTCCCACCTGCTGCATCAAACAGGTGGACGGGAGCCTCACGAAACGTGAGCACCACTTCACTCAACCGTTTCGCCAATCGCTTGCCGGTTCGAACGTAGAAAGGGACGCCCTGCCAACGCCAGTTGTCGATGAACAGCTTCATCGCCACGTAGGTCTCGGTGGTGCTGTTGGGATCCACGCCGGGTTCATGGCGGTATCCGGCCAGGGGCGATTCCGCCGAACCACCGGGTCCGTACTGGCCACGGATGCAGCAGTTCCAGGGTTCGAGCTCATCGGCCAGGCGGGCGGCCTGGAGCACCTTGGCCTTTTCGTTGCGGATGGCCTCCGGGTCAAAGCGCCCGGGAGGTTCCATGGCGGTGATCGCCAGCATCTGGGTCAGGTGGTTCTGCACCATGTCCCGCAGGGCACCGGCCGATTCGTAGTACCCGGCCCTTTCCTCCACTCCAACCGTTTCAGCGGCGGTGAT
>JBGKDM010000194.1:0-8036 GCA_042954165.1 Synechococcus sp. | reverse complement strand
ACGATCCAGCGGAGTAGGGCTGAGATGCTGCGAGTTGCCGTCGTCGGTGGTGGTCCGAGTGGATCCTGTGCTGCCGAAATCCTGGCTAAGGCTGGGATTCAAACCTGGTTGTTCGAACGCAAGCTTGACAACGCCAAACCCTGTGGAGGCGCCATTCCCCTCTGCATGGTCGAGGAATTCGATCTTCCGGACGACATCATCGACCGGAAGGTGCGGAACATGAAGATGATCTCCCCCTCCAACCGGGAGGTGGACATCCGACTTGATCCCCTCGGCTACGACGCCAACGCCTACATCGGAATGTGTCGTCGCGAAGTGTTCGACGCCTTTTTGCGCAATCGGGCGGCTGATCTCGGTACCACCCTTGTGAACGGCCTTGTTCAGAAAATTGACACAGGCAGCAACCGTCAGGGTCCCTACACCCTCCACTACGCCGACTACAGCGGTGGCGGTCCAACCGGAGAGCAGAAAACCCTCGAAGTTGATCTGATCATCGGCGCGGACGGCGCCAACTCCAGGGTTGCCAAAGCCATGGATGCCGGTGATTACAACGTGGCGATCGCTTTCCAGGAACGAATCAAGCTTCCTGCGGAAGAGATGACCTACTACGAGGATCTCGCTGAGATGTATGTGGGGACGGATGTCTCCCCCGATTTCTATGCCTGGGTGTTCCCGAAATACGACCACGTGGCCGTGGGCACCGGAACCATGCAGCAGAACCAGTCTCTGATCAAGGGCCTGCAGAAGGGAATCCGCGAACGGGCCAGCAAGCGTCTCTTCAAGGGTGAGGTGATCAAGGTTGAAGCACACCCGATTCCCGAGCATCCACGCCCCCGCAGGGTCGTGGGCCGCATGGCGCTGGTCGGTGACGCTGCCGGCTACGTGACCAAGAGCTCAGGCGAAGGCATCTACTTCGCCGCCAAGAGCGGTCGGATGTGTGCCGAAGCGATCGTGGAGATCACCAACAAGGGTGAGCGCATCCCCACGGAAAAGGAGATCAAGTCCACCTATCTCAAACGCTGGGATCGCAAGTACGGCGCCACCTATGCCGTTCTCGACATCCTGCAGAGGATTTTCTACCGCAACGACGCGGCCCGCGAAGCCTTCGTCGAGATGTGCGATGACATGGACGTCCAGAAGCTCACCTTCGACAGCTATCTCTACAAGCGGGTGGTGATGATGAATCCCTGGCAGCAGATCAAGCTGACCTTGCGCACCCTCGGAAGCCTGTTCCGCGGTGAAGCGCTTGCCCCGGATCAGTACGGGCCTGTGCCATCGGCCGTGGGACGTTCCGAAGGGGACTTTCTCGCCCACGAAGCCGCAGAGCGGATCAAGGCTCAGGCCAAGGACAAAGACAAGGAAACTGCAGGCGTGTCCTGACGCTGGTCCGATGCGTTGATTCGCACCAAGCACTTAAGCCGGCACTGACCGATTCCATCGCGGAATCAGGTCAGTGTTTTTTTATGGACACGCGAGCGGCTGGAGTGCCCTGACAGCGGGGCAAGCTGCCCTCAACCCTGAATGAGATCGAACCTGGCCAGCACGGAGGCCTGGTTTCTCAACAGACCCAGGAGGTTGAGACGGTTCTGACGCAGATCCGCGTCTTCAGCCATCACCATCACACTGTCGGGACCATCAAAGAAAGCCTCCAGAGCAGGGGTTGCGTCAACCAGGGCATCCGCAAGCTCCTGATAGGCCCGTTGAACAGCGAGGGGCTCCAGGCGCAGCAGCACGGCATGCATTGCCGACTCGCTGGGCGAAGCAAAACGATCCGGGTCCACAACGTTTTCTGCCTGAAGAACGGTGGGATCCAGGTCACCCTTGGACGCCAGGCGGGACGCACGCTGCACCACGGCCTGGACTGCCCCCAGACGGTCTCCATCACGCAATTGGCTCAGGAGCTGGATGCGGTTCAGCACATCAAGAGGGTCCTGAAGGAGTCGTTCATCACTGAGGGACTCCCCTGCCACAGCCTGAACCAGATCGGAGGCATAGCCATCATCCTCGAGCTGGGACTGGATGCGCTGGCGCAGGAACTGGAGGAGATCCGCCGTCAACGTTTCCGCATTCACCTGGAAATCAGGGAAGCGTTCCTGCCACTGATGGGCGGCCTGCTGGAGCAGCGCGACCAAATCAAGTCGCCAGCGACGATCCCAGAGGATCTGCAGCACACCGTTGCCGGCACGACGCAACGCGTAGGGATCGGATGACCCCGTGGGTCTCTCACCCTTGGAGAAGATGCTGAGGAGAAGTTCGAAGCGTTCGGCCAGGGCGACAGCAGCGCCTGCGTTGGTCTGGGGAAGACGATCACCGGCACCGCGTGGCAGGTAGTGCTCGACCACAGCCTGGGCCACGGCCCTGGTTTCCCCTTCCTCGAGCAGATATTTGCCGCCCATCAGGCCCTGAAGTTCAGGGAACTCGCCCACCATCTGCGACACGAGATCGTTCTTGCAGAAATGGGCTGCCCGCAGCGCTGCATCCTTGACCTCCTCAGGCAACAGCAGGACATTCGTCACGGTTGCGGTCAGCGCCTCAATGCGCTCGCTTCGATCCAGGAGGCTGCCGAGTCCGGCAGCGAACGTGACGCTCTTCAGGGCGTCACGTCGATCGCTGCTGGGCTGCTTCCGGTCCACTGTGAGAAAGAATTCCGCGTCGGCCAGCCTGGCGCTGAGCACCCGTTCATTGCCTCTGCGAATCCGCCCATCAGCGGCAGCCAGACCATTGCCCACGAGCAAAAATTCGGGACGCAGCACCTCCCTGGATTGGAGGCGGAGGGGATCATCCACCACCTCAGGCCGACGCAGTGGCACGTAGCGCTGATGCGATTGCATCACCGTGACGATGACTTCAGGGGGAAGATCCAGATAGCGATCAGCGATCCGGCCCTCCAGCACACGCGGATCCTCAACAAGATCGACCAGTTCCTCAAACAGGTCCGAAGGGCAGTCCAGAGCGGCATCCAACGCATCAGCCTGCTGATCAAGGGCTGATCGAATCGAGGCGGCACGTGCGCTGCGATCCACCTGCACACCGGCCGCGGCTAAGGCCTCGTCGTAGAGCTCCGCACTGGCCAGTTCCACAGTCCCTGGATGCAGACGATGACCGCGCGTGATCCTGCCGCTTTCCACCGCGGGCTGACAGGACGACAGCGTGACTGGAATGATCTGGTCATCGAGAAGAGCCACAAGCCAGCGCACCGGTCGGCTGAAGCGTTGCTCTCCATCACCCCAGCGCATGAAACGACGCCCCTGAAGTGCATCAATCCAGGTGGGAATGGCCTGTTGCAGCAACACACCTGTCGCCTTCCCCTCGACAAGAACGGTGGCAAACACGCAGTCGCCTTTGGGCGTGGGGCGGACCTCAAGATCCTCGGGCGCAACGCCACAGCGCTTGGCGAAACCGATGGCAGCAGGACCTGGCTGGCCGTCCACAAAGGCCTGAGCCACTGGAGGCCCCTTGCGCTCCTCGCGGAGATCGGACTGGCCGTCCACCAGATCCTTCACCTCAACCATCAGGCGGCGCGGCGTGCTGCTGACGCGCACGGCTCCGTGGGCAAGGCGCCATTCATCCAGGTCGCGACGCACGGTCTGCTCCAGCTGGGGAAGCGCCAGCCGAGCGAAGTCGGCAGGGAGTTCCTCCGTACCGATCTCGAGCAGGAAGGTTCTGGTCACACCGGGCGGCTCGACAGGGCACTGACTGTATTGGAAGCCGTTTCGCTAGCTTCGAGATATAGAGAGATGCCCGCCAGTGAGTCAGACGACTGTCGATGCCAAAGCAACCACCGAGGGCGCAGGCAACGGCAAGCTCGCGATGGGCGGTGAACCGCTTCCAAAGGCTGAAAAGCGCAAGCTCGACAGCGGTTACCTGCGCGATCCCCTTCGCACTGAGCTCGCGAACGAACTTCCTTATTTCACGGAAGATGCGCTGCAGCTGCTGAAATTCCATGGCAGCTATCAGCAGGACAACCGGGACAAGCGGGAGAAGGGGAAGGACAAGACCTGGCAGATGATGCTGCGTCTGCGCAGCCCGGGAGGACGAATACCGGCGGGTCTGTTCCTGGCGATGGATGAGTTGGCAGATCGCCTTGGCGACGGGACCCTGCGGGCCACAACACGCCAGGCCTTCCAGATGCACGGTGTGCCTAAGGCCGATCTCAAGGAGGTGATCGGAACGATCGTCAGAAATATGGGCTCGACGCTTGCCGCCTGCGGAGACATCAACCGCAACGTGATGGCACCTGCAGCCCCGTTTGAAAAAGGGGGATATCCAGCCGCACGACGTCTTGCTGACGAGGTGGCCGACCTCCTCAGCCCCGAGGCCGCCGAAGGGTCCTATCTGGATCTCTGGGTTGATGGAGATCTGAGCTACCGGATCAAGCCAAGCCGAACAGTGAAGCGTGTGCGCTCCCGTCAGGCGGAGGGCCAGGTGTTTTCAGGTGATTCCCAGGAACCCCTTTATGGGGAGACCTATCTACCCCGCAAATTCAAGGTGGCTGTCACCGTTCCAGGGGACAATTCCGTGGACCTGCTGACCCAGGACATCGGCCTGGTTGCCTTCACCGACGCTGCCGGTGATCTCCGTGGATGCAACGTCTATGTGGGAGGCGGCATGGGCCGGACCCACAACAAGGAGGAAACCTTCGCACGGATCGCCGATCCCCTCGGCTATGTGGCGGCTGATCAGGTTCTGGATCTCGTCCAGGGTGTCCTCGCTCTCCAGAGGGACCACGGTGATCGCAGGGTCCGACGCCATGCCCGGATGAAATATCTCCTCCATGACAAGGGCATCGCCTGGTTCCGCAAGGAACTCACCCAGAGCTACTTCCAAGGTGAGCTGCGGCCCTTGCGCAACGAACCGAAAGCGAAGCTGCACGACTACCTCGGATGGCACCGCCATCGGGCTGGGATGTGGTTCGTGGGAATTCCCCTGTTGTGCGGGCGCCTTGAGGGATCGTTCAAGAAAGGGCTGCGCCGCATTGTTGAGACCTACCAACTGGAGATTCGCCTGACGCCCAATCAGGACCTGCTGCTCTGCAACATCGGCACCCAGCAACGCGCCTCGATCCGCTCAGCTCTCGCCGAGATTGGTGTCGAGACTCCTGACATGCCCTCACCCCTGGCGAGACATGCCATCGCCTGCCCTGCACTGCCGACCTGCGGCCTCGCCATCACCGAATCCGAACGCATTCTTCCCGACGTTCTTGAGCGGCTGGATCGTCAGCTGGAGCGGCTTGAAATCGAGAAACCGATGTTGATCCGCATGACCGGCTGCCCCAATGGCTGCGCGCGCCCCTATATGGCGGAACTCGCCCTTGTGGGCAGTGGTGTCAATCAGTACCAGCTCTGGCTCGGAGGCAGCGCCAACCTGCAGCGCCTTGCCAAGCCCTATCTCCAGAAAATGCCCCTCGACCAGCTGGAAACCACCCTCGAGCCACTGCTGGTCAGCTGGAAAGAGGCTGGCGGGCGCAGAACGCTCGGTGACCACGTTCACAAGCTCGGAGACGATGCCGTGGCGGAGCTTTTGAACGCCTGACCCCCTCAGTCGGGCTGATCAATCCGTCCATAGACGGCTTGGGTGTGCTGTCGCGACCAGGCCCAGAGCTGGTCGCCGAAGCTGAAGTGCCACCACTCATTGGGATGGCGCACAAACGCCTGGGCCGTGAGCACCTCCGCCAGAAGCTGACGGCGATTTGCGTAGATCTCAGCCATCCGGTTGCCACCCGAGGCGGCCTCACGGGCGTAAAACTCGGGCTCGGAGACAGGTCCGATGGCATCAATCTCCCCACCCATATCGAGGAGAGAGCCGGACCGATCGGCAAGGGTGAGGTCAACAGCAGCACCGGTGCTGTGGGGTGGTGGCGTTGACCGATCGAGACTCGGCGGTGCCCAGAACCTCGCCACGCTGCGCTTCACCTGCTCCAGCGCACGGCGGTGGTGTGAATCGTCCTCAACACCCTCCGGCACAAGGCCAAGACGCTCGCACTCGGAACGAATCGCATGCTGGACCATGAAGTCCTGCACCGCAACGGGGCGCCAGGCATCAAAGATGGCGAAACGAAGCGACGCGTCGCGACGGATGAGATCCTGCTCGGCAGCCATCAATCGCTCAGCCACCCCTCGACGCAGCACAAAAGGATCGACGCCCGGACCATAGGGGGCACCCAGGGATGCGTAGGGGTGTGGTCGCAGACATCGCACGCCAGGCTCCAGTGATACCAGGGGCTCACCGCACTCCACGATGGGCAGATCACTCCAGGGACGACGCACGGACCACGGGACATCTGCACCAAGCGTGCCAAAGCGCACCCGATGGCAGACATTTCCACAACCGAACACGAGTTTTCCCCAGACTGCGTCTCACACGACACAACAGCACTCCGACGCAACAGGGGCGCCATCAATTACAACGAGACCACCCGAACAACCAGGGAGACAATCGGAAGATCCAAAAGTTGCCTGAGACGCAACAAGGGCAAATGCCTTACATAGACTGTCATTACAAAGACTGACTGCCGCCCCAATGCAACAGGGTCACAAAAGCTGAGGGTCATGACATTCGCACGATTGGCGTTATTCGATGGGATCAAATGACACAGAAGCGGGCGTTGGGTCTCAGAGAAGACTCAATCCTGTGGAAATCAGAATGGCCTAATTGAGCTGGCCGGCTGCGGTCATTTTCTTCTGCTGATTTTCCAACAAGTCACGCAGAACAGGGTGACCCTGGAGACCAGGGTCTTGAAGGATGAGGCGAGACGCTTCGTCTCTCGCCTCATCAAGGACAACGCCATCATCGGCAAGGCTGGCCAGAGCTAAATCCGGCAAACCGGATTGACGGGTACCGAGCACCTGACCAGGCCCGCGCAAGCGCAAATCCATTTCTGAGATCTCAAACCCATCGTTGGATCTCACAAGCACATCCAGCCTTTGACGGGCCAGGGGATTGCGACTGTCATTCACAAGCAGACAGTGGGACGCCGCTGCACCACGTCCCACACGCCCGCGCAGCTGATGGAGCTGGGCAAGGCCGAAACGATCCGCATGGTCGATCACCATCACGCTGGCTTCCGGCACATCGACACCGACTTCAACAACCGTTGTTGACACCAGAATCTGAGATTCGCCGGAGGCAAACGCATGAATGACGGACTGTTTATCGGCACTGCTGAGACGCCCATGGAGCAGCGCGACAGCGAAGTCGGGAAAAATCTCCTCTGCGAGTTCCCGGTGCACATCAACTGCTGAACGAAGATCCATTTTTTCCGATTCCTCGACCAGGGGAAGCACGACATACGCGCGCTGACCGGCCCTCACCTGCTCACGAATCAGGTCATAGGCCTCGTCACGCTGCGAACCGGGAATCTGACGCGTTCGGATCGGGGTGCGCCCGGGGGGCAGTTCATCAATCTGACTGACATCGAGATCGCCATGCAGCGAGAGCGCCAGTGTTCGCGGTATCGGCGTTGCGGTCATCGTCAGCAGATGGGGTTGAAGTCCTTTGCTGAGCAGTCGATTGCGCTGCCGGACACCGAAGCGATGCTGTTCATCGACAACGACGAGGCCCAGACGGGAAAACTCCACCGGATCTTCAATCAACGCATGGGTCCCCACCAGGACATGCAGAGTTCCATTGGCGAGATCGGCCAGCATGCGGCGTCGATTGGGTCGTGACGTGGAACCGGTCAGGAGTTCGACGGTGATCTGCAGCGGCGTCAACCACCGGCAGAGGGTGCGGTAATGCTGCTCGGCAAGGACCTCCGTCGGCGCCATCAGGGCTCCCTGCCAACCAGCATCGACAGCGTTCAGAAGCGCAGCGACAGCGACGACGGTTTTGCCGCTGCCCACGTCGCCCTGCACCAGTCGGGCCATGGGTTCGGCTTTGCGGAGATCAGTCTCGATTTCGGCCAGAACACGCTGCTGAGCGCTGGTGAGTTCGAAGGGAAGTTGGTCGAAGAACCGCCCCACAAGACCGTCGCGCATGCCCACCCCGTCGAGGACAGGAGCATGGCGCTGGCGATGGGCGTGACGGCGCTGCATCAA
>JBGKDM010000193.1:0-5961 GCA_042954165.1 Synechococcus sp. | reverse complement strand
CTGACTGATCGACTCACCGCCCAGCAGAAAGAAGACGGCGAGCACAAGCACGATCACGGCATTGATCGTCGTGCCGAGTGTGGTGCCGAGGATGCCGAGCAGGCGCTGGCTGAACTGACTGGCCAGACGACTGAGCCCGGTGACCAGATCACTGCTGAGATCGCCGAAATCACTGGGCAGGCCCCGTTCCATCGACCAGTCCTGCACATGGTCGATCCAGGACTCAGCAGCAGCCAGCAACCCTGGAAGGGCATTGATCAACTGCACCAGCTGATTGATCAGCAACGGCACCAGCGTGATGGCCGCCAGCACCAGTGCACTGGCGGTGACCGCGGTCACCACCACAATCGCCAACCAGCGCGGAAGACCACGACCGACGAGCCAGCGGCTGGGGAGATCGAGCAGAAAGGCGATCAGCGCTGCGGTGAGGAACAGTCCCGGGAATGGGGCCAGCGGCAGCAGCAACTGCCGGCAGGCATAGAGATTCAGAGTGAACAGCGGCAGGGCCAGAGCCCAGCGCAGCCACAGGGGCCAAGTCATGCGGCGAGACACGCTGCTTCATTGTGGGCCGCACCTCAAGGCCCAGCCCCTGTCAGCGCCCCGGCATGCGATCGAGGTAGGTGCTGGCACCGAGCTCCCGAAGGCTGGCGTCCTTGCCCACCACCGTGTCGTGGAGGCTCTTGCGGTAGGCCTCCAGGCGCGCGCACAGATCAGCATCCGCGACCGAGAGGATCTGTGCCGCCAAGAGCCCCGCATTCAGGCCACCCCCGATCGCCACGGTGGCCACGGGGATGCCGCCCGGCATCTGGACGATGGAGTGCAGGGAATCAACCCCCGAGAGGGCCCGGCTCTGCACAGGGACACCGATCACGGGCAGCGTGGTGAGGGCCGCCACCATCCCCGGCAGATGGGCGGCCCCCCCGGCGCCGGCGACGATCACGCCGAATCCCTGCTCACGGGCCTGCTGGGCGAACGCCACCATCTCCAGGGGGGTGCGGTGCGCCGAAAGCACACGCACCTCCACGGACACCCCCAGATCCTCGAGGGCCTGAACGGCCGGCTGCAGGGTTGGCAGATCCGAATCGCTCCCCATGATCACGGCCACACGCGGCCGTGCACTGGAAGCAGCTGAGGTGGATGGGGTCACGGCAATGACGAATCGGGCTGACTGGCAAGACTGGCATCGTCCCGCACGGACAACCGCCGGTCACCTGCCATGCGTCGGATCACCAATGTCCGCCTGCCTCGCCGTCCAGGCGGCAGACCTGAAGCCCCCTCCCCCTTCTGGTCACTGGAGGTGGATCAGAACGCCCGCATTCACAGCGTCACGGCGATGCGCTCAGGCGCAACGCTTGCGGGCGAGTCCTGGCAAGGCGACTGGCTCAGCCCGATGGCTGTCGATCTGCAGATCAATGGCGGACTCGGGCTTGCGTTTCCGGAACTGACGGAGGCTGATCTGCCGCAACTCCTGCAGCTGTTGGCACGGCTCTGGGATGACGGCGTGGAGGCGATCAGCCCCACCCTGGTGACCTGCGCTGTTGCGCCTCTCCGGCAGGCCCTGGCCGTCCTGCGGCTGGCCCGTCGCGAAGCGGACGAACGGTCGCGGCACTGCCGTCTGCTGGGCGCGCACCTGGAGGGGCCGTTTCTGGCGGAGAGCCGCCGCGGTGCCCATCCTCACAACCATCTCTGCCAACCGAGCCTGAAGGCTCTGGCCAGACGGATTCACGGATTCGAAGACGAGATTGCCCTGGTCACCCTGGCGCCGGAGCTCGATGGCGCCAGCGAGGTGATTGCACGGCTGCAGGAGCTGCAGATCACGGTGGCCCTGGGTCACAGCGCTGCCGATGCTCCGCAGGCACAGGAGGCTTTTGCCCAGGGCGTGCGGATGCTCACCCATGCCTTCAACGCCATGCCAGGACTGCATCACCGCGCTCCCGGCCCCGTGGCGGAAGCCTGCCGCCATGGCGGCGTCGCCCTGGGACTGATCGCCGATGGCGTGCACGTGCACCCGACCATGGCCACGCTGCTCCAACAGCTGGCGGGAGATCAGCTGGTGCTGGTGAGCGATGCACTGGCCCCCTATGGCCTGGCGGATGGACTGCATCGCTGGGACAACCGGGCACTGCGCGTCGAGAACGGCACCTGCCGCCTGGAGGATGGCACGCTTGCGGGAGTCACCCTGTCCCAGCTGGAGGGCGCCTGCCGGCTTGCGGCCTGGGGAGGCCGACCTGAGGCCTCAATCTGGGGCAGCACGATCGCGCCGCGGGAGGTGCTGGCACCCGGCGATCCCTATGACCTGGCAAAGGCGCTGGTGGGCTGCCGTTTACCGGAACTCCTGCGATGGACCTGGGAGGAGGACACGTCGCGGCTGCACTGGCGGCACGCTGCCTAAGATCCCGCGAACTCCCCTGATCCCTGCCCATGGCACCCGAGCAGCTGCTGAAGGACAAGCAGAACGAGAAGCAGGAGGTGAAGGGCTACTTCGAGACCACAGGGTTCGACCGCTGGAACCGCATCTACAGCGACAGCGATGACGTGAACAAGGTGCAGCGCAACATCCGCATCGGTCACCAGAAAACCGTGGATGAAGTGCTGGCCTGGATCAAGGACAGCGGCGAGCTCGGCGACGCGAGTTTCTGTGACGCGGGTTGCGGCGTCGGCAGCCTGAGCCTGCCGCTGGCCGCGATGGGAGCCGCCAGCATCAGCGCCAGCGACATCTCCGAGGCGATGGCCCAGGAAGCCGAGCGCCGGGCCCGCGATGCGGGTCTGGACATGGATCGGCTCAGCTTCTCCGCCTCCGACCTGGAGAGCATCCGCGGCTCTTTCCACACCGTCTGCTGCCTGGATGTCTTCATCCACTACCCCCAGCCGGCCGCGGAGGAGATGGTGAAGCATCTCTGCAGCCTCACCGAGACACGTCTGATCGTGAGCTTTGCGCCGTACACCCCGCTGCTGGCCCTGCTGAAGGGAATCGGTCAACTGTTCCCCGGCCCCAGCAAGACCACCCGGGCCTACACCCTGAAAGAGGCAGGCATCGTGCAGGCGGCGGAGGCCTGCGGCTTCAAGCTGGTCCGTCGGAGCCTCAACAAGGCCCCCTTCTACTTCTCCCGGTTGATCGAATTCCGCAAAGCCTGAGCGGGTCAGTCCGGAGCAGGCGCAAAAACCGGGGGCAACGGCGCCTCGAGCCGGATCGGGCGTGATGCCCGATCCCTCAGCCCCTCAAGGCGCCAGGCGTGGAGGCTGTAACCGCCCTCGCCGGGAGTCACCGCTTCGGCAATGGCGCGCTCCTCCAGGAACAAGGGATCGCCCAGAAGCGGGCTGCCCAGCTGGGCCAGGTGAATCCGAATCTGATGGGGGCGTCCGGTGGTGATGGACACCTGAAGACGGTCGCCACGGGGTGTCCGTTCCAGCAGCATCAGCTCCGAGCGAGCAGACAACCTTCGGCGTTCCGGCTCACCGGGCCTTGGTTCAGGTCCCCAGACCCAACCGAGCAATGGGTGGGGACGCTCCACGACATCCGTGCTGACCACGAGGGGACGCCCTGACTCCAGACCGGGCACCCGCTGACTCCAGGCCTGGTAGAGCTTGCGACAGCCACCCGTGGGGCGGAACTGCCGTGACAACTGTGCCCGTGTCTGCGGGTGCCGGGCACACACCTGCAGGCCCGAGGTGTAACGACCCAGACGATGCACGGGCCGGGGGGCATCCACCTCCCCCATCCCTCGACTGTGCTCGTCGAGCATGGCGGTGAGCGTATGCATCAGAAATCCACCAGCCGGCATCACCGGCAACCCGGAGGGTTTATTGAGCACCAGCAGGTCCCCATCGTCGTGAAGGACCGACCAGTGCATCGGCACAGCAGGCTCCAGCCAAGGGGGACGTCGCCAGCTGATGCGGTCACCGACCTGGAGCGTGACATCGGAGCACAGCGGTTGATCGTTGCGGCAGAGCTGCCCCGCCGCCAGCCGCTGCTGCCACAACGACGGCGAGGAATGGCGATGGCGACGGGCCATCACTGCAGACAGCAGCTGACCCGACTCCTGCGGCCTGATCCGGTCGTGATACGTCCAGCCCTGGTTGAATGCCGCCGGTCTCCAGCCCTCCTCAGCCGCGGAGGCCGGCATGGCCATCAATCCACAAGGCGGTGCTGCAACGCGAAGCGCACCAGTTCAGTGCGACTGGAGGTTTCGGTTTTGATGAACAAGCGACTCACATACTTCTCGACGTTGCGGATGGACGTCTCCAGTTGCCGGGCGATTTCCTTGTTCATCAGGCCTTCCGCCACCAGCTGCAGCACGCTGGCCTCCCGGGGCGTGAAGCTCAACTCGGGACGATTCGCCGCCGATGCCCCATCGGGTGTGCCCGAGAGCATTGACCGGATCTCACTGATCTGGCGGGCCATCTGCCCGACGTCGGCATCGGCGAAGCGGGCGGCTTCAGCGAGGAGGCGGTCCTGACGGCGCACAACGTTGCGCACCCGTGCCACCAGTTCATCCGGATCAAAGGGTTTGGGGATGTAGTCATCCACCCCGGCGTGATAACCCTGCGTGCGATCAGCCGTCATCCCCTTCGCGGTGAGGAAGATCACGGGGGTGCCGCCGAGACGCTCGTCGGCGCGCAGTTTCTCCAGCAGGCCGTAACCATCACAGCGCGGCATCATCACGTCGCTGATCACGAGGTCAGGCATCTGCTGCTGGGCTTTTTCCCAGCCATCCAGCCCGTCGACGGCGGTGCTCACCTGAAATCCTTCGTCTTCCAGATAGGCCTGAACAGCAGTTCTCAACCCCGGCTCATCATCAACGAGCAACAAGCGAGGCACCGGCTCTGAGGCCGCGTCGGGGCTGGTGGGATCAGGTTCCGCGGGAGACGAGGAGGTCATGAACCCTGTCAATTCTTTGGAACTCTAAAGAGGTTTTCCCGGTCAGGGAAGTCGGAGGGTTTCCGTGGACTCCACCAGCAAGGTGGAGAAGCCGAGCGCCCGTGCGGCATCGGTGAGCGTTGCCGGATCGAGACCGGCCTGATCCGGCACACAGGCGGCCCACCACACCAGATGGTCATTCCGATTGCCGGGATTCACCGTGCCACCGGGATTGAGGCGACGCACATAAATCGCCGCCCCATCCCGCGTGACCCGCATCGGCGAGTCGGTGCTGCAATTCACCGACTCCGTGGGAATCACCAGGTCATCGGACGATTCGATCCAGAGTTTGTAACGGCGCAGGTCTGGATCTGCGGGGTCACCCGACAACGCGAACATGCCGAGGATGGTGTCTCCCAGCCCCCCTGGCCGGGTGTCCAGGATCCTCAGGTCTGCGGGGCGACGGCGCTTCATCTGCTCCAGGATCTCGCCGCGCTCGAGTGCCGCAGCCGTGGGGGCCAGCACCGCACCAGCCGCTGCAAGCATCAGACTGATGGACCGTTGCACGGCGTTCATCGCATCGGGAGCTGAGGGTCCACCATGCTGCCAAGCCCTGATCAGCCGCGGTCGGCCTCTCCGTCAATCCCCGTTGCCCGGCGTGGGGCGCCTGTGGCACTTGATTTCCAGGCGACGACGCCCTGTGACCCGGTGGTCATCAAGACCATGGAGCCCTGGTGGAACCAGCACTGGGGAAATCCATCGAGTCGCCAACATCAGCTGGGGCTGATGGCGGCTGCGGCGATCAGTGACGCCCGTGAGCGCCTCGCTCGCTGCCTGGAGGTGCTCCCGAGCCAGGTGATCTTCACCAGTGGCGCCACCGAAGCCAACAACCTCGCCCTGCTCGGACATGCGAGGGCCCTGGCGGATCAGCACGGCCGGCCCGGCCACCTGATCAGCCTGAACACGGAGCATCATGCGGTGCTTGATCCACTGCAGCAGCTGCGGCGGGAAGGCCACCGGCTCACCTTGCTGACGCCGGGAGCGGACGGCCTCATCGACCTGGAGCAACTGGAAGCGTCGTTTCAGTCGGACACCCTGCTGGT
>JBGKDM010000192.1:0-6346 GCA_042954165.1 Synechococcus sp. | reverse complement strand
TGCCGGTCAATCCGCGTGTTGACCTTCACGGTGGTGTGAATCCGGGGTGCTCCCATGCGGTGTACGGCCTCATGGCATCGCTCCAGGCAGGCAAAAACCTCGGCCCACTCACCCTCCACAGCCGTCCCGTTGGGCCCGAGCTCGTGAACGAGCCCAGCCTCCTCAATCACCTGCTGACAGGCAGCAATGTAGGGAGCGAGTGACACTCCTACGCCGAGGGGCACCACACAGAGATCAACGCTGACCCGCATCCGATTCGCCTGACTCTCCCTTTGTTTAGCGGGTTCGACGTCGCATGAGCCCGGAACACACCACAGAACAGGCGAAGCTGGAGCGATGCAGTCCAGGGAAGGGAATCCGCAATGACCCACGCAAGGCTTCAGACAGCGTATGAAGCGCTGATGCAGAGGGCTCCATCCCCTCTGTTTCAGAAAGCACGTGCCCTTTACCTCTGCAAGTATTGCCTCGATGGGCGGGACAGCACGTCGGCGCTGAGGCTGTTCATCGCCAAGGAACGGGTGGAGGAAGCCATCGTGCCCGGGGTCAACGACGGGGAACGCCTGGCCGTGGTCTCCATCAGGCCTGAATGCCTGGCCCTTGTGCATTGGCAACAACCCGGCCCGCCGACCCTCGATCAGGCGAGCGACTACTTCCAGACGCAATGGGGCATGGAGCTGCCAGACCTCACACCCCATCGGGAGCCGTGGTTTCGAATGGGGGGACACCAGAGCCAGCTCACGCCTCCCGGAGACCTGCTCTGGCTGCGCAGTTCACCCATGCCGGATTCGGCCGAAGGCGAGAAGGACGCCTGAAGCAAATGCGCTGGAAAGCCCATCGCACTGGAGCCAGACCGCTAAGGAAAGGTGAGTCTCAACGCGATTGATGCTGGTTCATAGCCTGGCCGTGTCCGAGCGCTTTGTTCTCCGCAGCCCCAGGGCAGGGACCTATCTGCGGATCGGAGGCCAGGACGAGCAAATCATCCATGTTCACAACCCAGATCAGGCCTGGATGTTTCATACCCACGAAGGCGCAGTGACCCATGCACTCTGGATCGGAGAGACCCTTGGTGAGACGCCTGATGTCGTGAGGCTGCGATGACGATCTCAGCCTTGAATGAAGTGGCGCAGTCGACGCGCGTCCTGGGCAGCCTCACGCTGCAGCTGCGCTGAGGAACTCGCTGCCTGGTCCCGTTGCTGCGCAGCAAAGATGTCAGCCTCGGTCACGACCAGCCCACGCTCGGCAGCAATGGCGATCAAACCCTCGAGATCAAGGGGCCCCTTCAACTGCTCCGCCAACGCGGCGTCATCAACTCGCAACGCCAACAGTTGATCCAGATCGGCCAGGGCCATCACAACACCACACGGTCAGCTCCATCCTGACGGCAAGCCTGCTACCACTGACCAAGGTGAGGGCGGGCTTGCGGATGCAGTGGAAACAGACGATCTGGACGCTGATCCCGATCACGGGCATGAGCATGCTCGCCGTGCTGTTCGTTGTTCTCTGGCAGGCGATCACGCATCAGACCGACAGCATCAATCAACTCCAAACGCGAATGGACGATCTGGAGTTGAAGCTCGAGACCAATCCCTCCGTGAGCACTCAACTGCTGGAACAGCAACTGAAGCAGCTACAAAGCAACCAACGGAGTCTTGAAGACCGCCTCAGCCGGACGGAACAAGAGCCTCAAAGGCTCTGGCCACGGAATGTGCCGGTTCAGCCTGCATCGCCATTCTCCGATCTGATGCCCTGATCAACCCTTCACCGCGTCACTGGCAGCACTTGGAAGGATGAAACGCTGAAGCAGGAGAAACAACCCGAGCACCGGCAGGATCGAAACCACCGAGCCGGCCGCAACGAGGCGCCAGTCCAGGGAGAAACTGCTCGACAATTGCTGGAGTCCGAGGGGCAGCGTGTAGAGATCAGGGTCATCAAGGATCACCAGCGGCCAGAGGAAATCCCCCCAGGTGCCGATGAACACGAACATTCCCAGGGTCACCAGATCCGCACGCGCAGCGGGGATCATCACGTTCCACCACTCCCCAAGCTTGCTGCATCCGTCCATGCGTGCCGCTTCCTCCAGCTCCACCGGAACGGCAAGGAAACTCTGACGGAGCAGATAGATCCCGAAGGCCGTGGCGGCCTGGGGAATCACCAGGGCCAGGAGGGTGTTCCGCAGACCCAGCTGCACCATCAGCAGATAGAGCGGGATCATCACGACCTGAAAAGGGATCAAAATCGTGGCCACCACCAGGCCCATCACAAGCCCCCGGCCGACGAAGCGCATCCGCGCCAGCGGGTAGGCCGCGAGGGAACAAAACAACAGATTGGCCACCACGGCCAGCGCACTGACAATCGCACTGTTGAGCAGGTAGCGACCCAGGGGGCTGGCCTGAAACAGACGGCCATAGGCCGCCAGGCTCGGCTGGGAGGGCAGCAATGAGGGGGGCAGCGTGAAGATGTCTTCAGTGGGTCCCTTCAGGGAGGTGCTGACCAGCCAGAGAAGCGGGACCAGCACCAGAAGTGCCAGCAGGATCAGCGCAACCAGCTGGACAACACCACTGACCCTTGACCGCATGGAGGCAGGCATTCAGATGCTGGGGCGGGCAGCCACCTCCGCCGCATCCCGCTGGGGATGAATGGGTTTGTGGTGCTGGGCCGCTGCCAGACGATTGAGCGCATTCACAAAGGCCTGGGCGGCGGCGACCACCACATCCGTGTCGGCTGAATGGCCCGAGAACAACTGCCCCTCCCGACGGAGACGGATGGTGACCTCGCCCATGGCGTCGATGCCTTCCGTGACCGATTTCACGGAAAACTCCACCAGCTCGTTGGGCTCCTCGGCGAGGGCATTGAGAGCCCGGCAGACGGCATCAACAGGGCCAGTTCCAATTGCTGCCGTGGTCTGCTCATGGCCATCCTCGTTGGCAAGGGTGACCGTTGCCGTCGGCTGGAGGCTGCTGCCGCAGCTCACCTGCACCAGCTTGAGCTGGTAACAGGCCTCAGGCTGCTGCACCTGTTCGCTCACGATGGCTTCAAGATCGCGATCGGTGATTTCACGCTTGCGATCGGCCAGATCCTTGAACCGGGCGAAGGCTTCGTCGAGATCCTCGCGACTGAGGTCGTAGCCGAGTTCCTCAAGGCGGGCGCGGACTGCGCTGCGACCGCTGAGCTTGCCCAGGGAGATGCGGTTATCGGACAGCCCCACCGTCTTGGCGTCGACGATTTCGTAGGTGAGCCTGTTCTTGAGAACGCCATCCTGATGAATGCCGGACTCATGCGCAAAGGCGTTGGCGCCCACAATTGCCTTGTTGGGTTGGACCACCATGCCCGTCAGGTTCGACACAAGACGCGAGGTTTTGGTGATCTCCTCTGTGCGCACTGCCGTCAGGGGAGTGGGAGAGTTTTCGTCGCGGCCGAAGAAGGGGTTGTAGAAGCGACGGCGCACATGCAGCGCCATCACCAGCTCTTCAAGGGCCGCATTACCGGCACGCTCACCGATGCCATTGATCGTGCATTCGAGTTGACGGGCTCCATGGCAGACCGCTTCAAGAAAATTGGCCACAGCCAGGCCGAGATCGTTGTGCCCGTGGACCGACAGCACCGCCTCGTTGATGTTGGGAACGTGGCGATCAATGCCGGCGATGAGCGCGCCGAACTCCGTTGGGGTGGTGTAGCCAACAGTGTCGGGAATATTGATGGTGCTGGCCCCAGCCGCGATCGCAGCCTCGATCACCTCGTAGAGAAATTCGGGATCACTGCGGCCGGCGTCCTCACAGGAGAATTCGACGTCATCAACCAGAGAGCGGGCATAGGCGACCATCTCAGGAACGATGGCCAGCACCTCTTTGCGACTTTTGCGGAGTTTGTGCTCCAGGTGGATATCGCTTGTGGCGATGAAGGTGTGGATCCGTCGGCGGGGAGCTGGTGCAACCGCATCCGCGCAGGCCTTGATATCAGCGCGGGACGCCCGTGCCAGACCGCAGATCACGGGTCCGTTCTCACCGCCGACCTGCTGGGCGATGCGCTGCACAGCGGCGAAATCACCCGGACTTGCAAACGGAAATCCCGCTTCGATGACGTCCACACCTAGGCGCGCCAGCTGCTGTGCGATAGCTAGCTTCTCCTCAAGGTTGAGGCTGGCACCAGGTGACTGCTCACCATCCCTCAGGGTGGTGTCGAAGATCAGAACGCGGCCGGGATCCTTGGCCATGACAACCTCGAAAGGAGCGCTAGTCGGAATGACTATGAGTTAGGGCAGTCTAAGGGAGTGGGCGTGTCAAAACCTGCAATTCGCACCGGAAATACCGGTACATTCGACCCATCCCTGGGGAGATCGAGTGGACAGCGGAGCAGTGGCTCTAGTGCTCCATGCCCATCTGCCCTACGTCAGGGCTGCCGAGCCGGATTCCCTTGAAGAGGACTGGTTCTTTCAGGCCCTGATCGAGTGCTATCTCCCACTCCTGGAGATGCTGGAGACTGCGGCAGGAGATCCAGAACAGCAGCCCCAGCTGACCATGGGGATCTCGCCAACACTCCTGTCCCTGCTGGCGGATCCGACACTTCAGGCGCGCTTCCCCGGCTGGATCGGGGCACGCCTTCGCCTGCTTGCGGAAGCTCCTGCGGACCGCCGTGAGGCCGCAGACCATCTCAAGGCCACGATCGAACGACACCTCGCCAGCTGGACGGCATGCCAGGGCGATCTGATCAGCCGCTTCGCATCCCTGCAGCAGGAGAGCGTGGTCGACCTGCTGACCTGCGGCGCCACCCACGGTTACCTCCCACTCCTGCGGGAACATCCCGAAGCCGTCCGCGCCCAACTCAAGACCGCCGTGCGAGAGCACCAGCGCCTGATCGGGGAGCGACCGCTGGGCATCTGGCTGCCTGAGTGCGCGTATTACGAAGGGCTGGACCTCTGGATGCGTGAAGCAGGGCTTCGCTACGCCGTCCTCGATGGCCATGGCCTCCTGCACGCCAAACCGCGGCCGCGCTACGGGGTGTATGCGCCAGTGGTCAGCCGCAACGGCGTGGCATTCTTCGCGCGCGACAGTGACGCCACGCTGCCGGTCTGGTCCGCCAGGGATGGCTATCCGGGTGATTCGGCTTACAGGGAATTCCATCGGGACCTCGGATGGGATCTTCCGCCGGAGCGCATTGCGGCCCACGGACTTCCCGGTCAGCGTCCCCTCGGTCTGAAGCTGCACCGGGTCAGCGACCAGAACGCCCCCCTCGACGCCAAGGAGCCGTATCAACCAGACCTGGCACGCTTGCGCGCCACAGACCATGCCCGCCATTACCTGCAGGGGCGGCGACAGCAGCTCGACAGCCTGCGTCAGGGGATGGGGGCGAAGCCTCTTCTGGTCTCACCGTTTGATGCCGAATTGTTCGGACACTGGTGGTTCGAGGGACCAGCCTTCCTTGGTGAACTGTTTCGCCAGGCACCGGGCCAGGGGGTGCGCTTCACCAGTCTGCGAGCGTCTCTGAGCGGAACGCCCCGTCTGCAGATCTGTGATCCCTGCCCTTCCAGCTGGGGACGGGGAGGCTTTCACGATTACTGGCTGAATGAGACCAATGCCTGGATCGTTCCGGAATGGAGCAAAGCGGGGCAGGCCATGGTGGATCGCTGCAGTCGAGGCGTCGGCAGTGAACTTGGACTTCGCCTGCTGGCGCAGGCAGGCCGGGAACTGCTTCTGGCCCAGTCGTCGGACTGGAGCTTCATCCTGCGCTCAGGGACAACAACCGACCTGGCCAAAGAGCGGGTGGAACGCCATCTCGAGCGTTTCTGGGTCCTGATGAACGCCCTCGACCACAACACAACACTGTCAGAGGAGTGGCTGAAGGCGGTGGAGGCTGAAGACAGCCTGTTCCCCTGCATTCAACCGGCTGATTGGGTCAGGGTGAGCCCTTGAAACGCGGCTCCTGATTCTTGGGAGCACCTAACACGAGTCCCATGCGGAGGTCCCACGGGGAGAGTGCAAACAGCCGGAGCATGACGCCCATCAAACGAGGCAGCGACAGCGTGTTGGTCAGGAAGCCGAACCAGTCGTCACGAGGCAAGGCAAAAAATGTGGCGAAATGGCGCCGGAGCAGCGACCCGCTGAATCCCATCAACCGGCTGAGTCCGAACTGGTAGAGCTGATGACGCAGCACCAGCTCCTGGGGCCAGAGGGACCGCCAGCCGCACTGGGCCAAGGCCCTTGAATCAAGTTCAGCATCAACCAACGCCTCCGCGATCGCCGCTGCCAGTGCAGGACCACGACGCAGCAGGGAGCCAACCATGTAACCCGATGCCGGATGAACCATGCTGGCGGCCCCACCGAACGCAAGCACGGGCTGATCGCGATCGGGG
>JBGKDM010000191.1:0-7957 GCA_042954165.1 Synechococcus sp. | reverse complement strand
GTTGAGCACCGGTCGCGTCAGCAGTTCATCCCTCCACTGCTGTGCCCAGAGCAGCTGACTGCGCTCATACAGGTGCTGCAGGGCATCCACAGCCTCCTCCTGAAAATCGATCCTGAGATCAAGCAGAGGAAAGGCGGCTTCGCCACTCACCTGCACCGCTGCCGAGGTCGCGCGCGTCGAACGTCTGTCGCCACCGGCGTTTTCACCCGCCTGCAAGGCATGCACCAGCCGTCGTCCCAGCTTCCAGGTGGGATCCGACGCCAGAAAACAGTCCTCCATGGCGATCAGCACGTCCTCACCGGCCAGCCAGTTGCCTGCCACGGCCAGGTCACCGCAGCTGCGATGGCCAGCCCAGTCTCCGCATTGGTCACCGGTCCAGCAGGCTGTTGTGCCACTGGCATCAATCAGCTGCACCTGCCGAAATGCACGTTGAGGGTCATCGCGCATGAGGCTCTCCAGCACCGCATCGGCCGGCATGGCCTGTTCCAGTCGTTCCAGCCCGCAGATGCCGAGATAGGGATTGGTGTGTGCTTGGGTGGCAACGGCGCCGACCCCTGCGCGGATGTGAGGAACAGTGGACCCGACGGCGAGATGGCAGGTCGCGACTGCAACGCCGAAGCGACCGTTGGAGGGATCCCGAGCCAGGATTGAGAAGGTCAACGCGTCACATCCGTTGATCGAGATCAAGCAGGGTTTGCAGCAGAACGGCAGCACCCTCACAGCATTGCTGGCTGCTGGTGAATTCACTGGCGGAGTGGCTCAGGCCACCGCGACTCGGAACGAAAATCATCCCCATCGGCCAACGCCGTCCCATCTCCTGAGCATCGTGACTGGCGCGGCTGGGCAGTGTGCTGGAGGTGACGCCAAGTCGGTCGCAGGCCCGGGTGACGGCCTCCATCACCCTTGAATCCGCCGGGGTTGGAGCGACGGAGAAGGCTGGCTCAAGTGCAATGTCGCAGCCGCTCGCATCCGCGATTTGGCGTACAAGACAACGGAGATTGGCCACCAGTTCATCAAGAACCGAAGGGCACAAATCGCGCAGATCAATGGAGAGTTCAACCTGTCCCGGCACCACATTCGCCGCATTGGGCCACACATTCAGTCGCCCGACCGTGGCCACCGGATCACCGGTGTGATCGCGGGCCAGCCGCTCCACCTCAAGCACCAGCTGGGCGGCCGTGGTCAAGGCATCACGTCGCATCGACATCGGCGTTGTGCCGGCATGGTTGGCCTGACCACCGATGCGCACGTTGAACCGCCGCTGGCCGACCACACCTTCCACCACACCGATGGTGTCGCCCCGTTGCTCCAGCACAGCACCTTGTTCCACGTGGAGCTCCACGAAGGCAGCGATCGCCCCATCGCTGCGGCAGGCAGACGCGAGTGATGGCCAGTGGCCGCCGATGCGTTCGAGGTTCTCCGCGATGGGTTGGCCGTTGCTTGTCGCGTAGCTGTCTGGATCCGAGCAGGCGCTGCCGGCCATGCCCTTGCAACCCACCATCGTCGACTCCTCGTCGGCAAAAGCGATCACCTCCAGGGGGTGATTCAGGCAGCGGCCAGCGGACTGCAGTGTGCGAACCACCTCAAGTCCGGCGAGAACGCCCAGCACGCCATCAAACCGTCCGCCGGTGGGAACCGTGTCAAGGTGCGATCCGGTCACCAGGGCTGGACGTGATGGGTCGCGCCCATCCAATCGACCGATGAGATTGCCTGCAGCATCAACACGAACCCGCATGCCGGCATCCTTCATCCAGGCCGCGAGGCGGTCCCGTCCGAGCTGATCTTCATCACTGAAGCCACGCCGGCACACACTTCCATCGGATTGGAGGCCGATGGCCGCCATCGCTTCAATGCTGGCAGCCAATCGTGTGCTGTCCGGTACAAGCAGAGGGGCGGGTCTGGGAATGCTCTGGGTGGAGATGTCCTGCCTGGCTTCCAACAGAGTCAAGTGCCTCACCCCGCATCAAAGAGGCCCCCACAATCTCCGTTTCAGCTCAGCGTGTGTGTAGTCCCTGAAACGCTTCCGGTGGAAAAAAGTTGGAAGAAGCACAAGCCTGCCGAGGAGGCATCGGGCGCGTCGGTCAGAAAATCCCCAGGGTTTTCTTCTTGCAGTAGCCGGCTCCGATGTTCATCCATCCCGATGGACAGGCTTTGCCGTGGGTCGGGGTGACCTCGTAGTGAATGGGTGACACGCAGGTGGTTCCCAGTGTGTTCACGTAGCCGAGGGGGCACTGATCATGGCCGGGGGCCTTGGGAATCTCTCGCTGGGCCAGGGCCGCCGCACCGCCGACGAAGGCTGCGGCGGCGGTGATCACCAACCCAGCAGCCATTGAGGGAGTCGCCATTCGCGAAGACCACACAGTTGATCGACTTTAGGAAGGTTTGACGGTCCAGCCCAACGCATCGGCCTTGGCGCGGGCCTGAGCCGGAAGATCCGCAGCGATGAACAGGCGATGAAGCATCTGCACGCCGAGGAGATGGTTGATCAGGGCATCCATCTGCACCCGATCTGAATCGCTGGTGGCCGGATCCTCGTGGCGTGCGAACAGAGCGCGCACACCAGCGGCTGACAGCAGACCGGCAGCCTCGATCGCTTCATCGCTCAGATACTCCGCCGCCAGTTGCTGCATCTGTGCCCATTTCTCGGGCTCCGTGTGGGCCGGAGGTGCCATGAACGCGAATTTCTCCCTGCGGTAGAGCACCTCCGGAAGCAAGCCGGCCATCGCCTCTCGCAGCACGTATTTTTCGGTTTTTCCCTTGATCCGGAGCTCCGGTGGTACCTGCACCGCTGTGGCGGCGAGATGGTGGTCGAGGAACGCCGGGCGGGCTTCCATCGAATTGGCCATGTCCACCCTGTCGCCTCCCCAGGTGAGGATCTGCCCCTCGAGCATGGTCTTGATCCAGACGTATTGCGCCTTATCCAGGGCGTGCCGACCGTCGAGTTGATCGCGGTCCAGCGTGTCAGCGATCGCGCGGCCGGGGGAGTAGTCCTCCAGTGCCTCACGGTGATGGGACGCCAGAAGCCCAGGCACCAGTGGAGCGCAGGCAAGCCAGGGCTGCAGGCAGCTCGGGGTGAATCCCACCACGGCATCAAGGTGGGGATCATCAACCTGATCGGCGGCCAGCATCGCCCCCTGAACCAGGGCATTGGATTGTTGAAGCAGATCCTCCCAGGTCTGCCGCTCCTCCGCCGGCAGATCCTCGAGGCCATGCAGAAACATGTCGCGCCGGAAGGCGGGGTAGCCACCGAAGAGTTCATCCGACCCTTCTCCGGTCATCACCACCTTGTAATTGACGGCATTGACATGCCGGCTCATCAGGAACTTCGCCACCGCCAGGGTGTTGTAGATGGTGCGTTCGGTGTGCCAGAGGGTGCGTTCCATCCACCCGTAGAGCTCTTTGCCCGACAGACGCATCAGATCCTGTTCGGCTCCTGTGGCGTCCGCCATCTCCTTCGCGATCGCTGATTCGTCGTAGCGGGCGTCGTCGAAGCCGATCGTGAACGCCTTCACCGGGGTCTGGCTGACGGCGGAGGCAAGGCCGAGGATGGAGCAACTGTCGATTCCTCCGGAGAGGTAGCACCCCACCGGAACGTCAGCCACCATGCGCAGTTCCACCGCTTCAAGCAAGGCGGCGCGGACGGCATCGATGTGGTCGGTCTCGCTGAGCCCGCGATCGCGTTCCCCCTGGCGGGGGAAGTTCAGGTCCCAGTACTTCCACTGCGACACCGACAGTTGCCCTCCCTCGCGTTTCACGGTGATTCCGTGGCCAGGGGGCACCTGATGGACTCCGGCGAAGGCTGTTGTGCCCGGCACCATCGTCTGCATCAGCTGATGGAACAGGCCCTCTGCGGTGAACCGACGCTCCACCGCGGGGTGCGCGAACAGCACTTTCAATTCAGAGCCGAAGACCAGTCCCTGTGGGGTGAGGCTCCAGTACTGGGGTTTGATGCCGAATCTGTCGCGTACGAGGTGGAGCGCGTCATCGGCTTCGTCGTAGATGGCGAAAGCGAACTCCCCGCGCAGCTGGGGCAGGGTCGCCTCCAGTCCCTGTTGCTGGTACAGCTGCAGCAGGATTTCCGAGTCGCTCTTGCTGCTGAAGCGGACCCCCCGGGCGGTGAGGTCGGCTCGGATGCGCTGGAAGTCGTAGAACTCGCCGTTGTGGGCCATCAGAATCCGACCCCCGCTGCCGTTCCGGTCGCTCAGGAACGGTTGGCGGGCTCGTGATTCATTGAGGTCGATGATGGAGAGCCGTGCGTGGCAGAACCCCACCCCGGCCGTGTCGATGACCCTGTAACCGAATCCATCGGGACCCCGATGCTCCTGGATCGCTGCCATGTTGACCAGCAGCTGAGGGTCAACCCTTTCCTGGGCTGATGCGTTGAAGATGCCTCCGATGCCACACATACCGCCTGCCCTCAGATCACATCCATCACGCGGTCAGTGCGCTCGACCATGCAGGTCAGCAGCGCCATCCGCAAAAACACCGCGCCTCGGGCCTGGGCGAAATACCAGTTGTGGGGAGTGTCATCCATGCAGGTGCTCAGCTCCTGGCCCCTGGCCAGCGGATGCAGCACGATCGCTCCTTGCTTGAACGGCAGATCCTTGGTGATGCGGAAACTGTCGCCATGGGTTTCGTAGCTGTCGCCCACCCAGGCAATAGCGTTGACGTAGAGCACATCGAGCGAGGGAAGCTCGTCATGGAGCGCACTCGTGCAGCGCACCGCCAATCCCGCGCTGCGCAGTTCCTCCAGCTGCCCCGGGTCGAACAGTGCCTGATCGGCCTCGGCTCCCGGGTCATGGATGATCACCACCTCCTCGACGATCTGGGGGAATTTCCCAAGGATCCGCAGCAGCGACCTCACCGTGCGCATGCGGCTGGGAAGCCCGACCACGCCGATTCTGATCCGCTCACTTCCTGGCAGATCCGGGTTGGTGAGTTCCGGCCTCCACTTGAAAATCGTGTAGAGATCGGCCATCGCCTGGGTGGGGTGCTCATCGATGCCATTGCCGGCGTTGATGATCGGAATCCGCAGTGCTTCCGTCATTTCGTAGACCGCATCGGCGTGGTTATCGCGCAGGACGACGCAGTCGCCGTAGTTGTTGAACATGTGCGCCACATCCACCAGCGACTCTCCCTTGGCGATGCCCGTGCTGCTTCGGTCAGTGATGTTGATCGAATCGCCTCCGAGGCGATGCCAGGCACTGTCGAAGGACAGTCGCGTTCGCGTGCTGGGCTCGTAGAAGGCGTTGATCAGAATTTTTCCCTTCAGAGGGCTGTTGTGGGTGATGAATCGGTTGGGATTGCTTTCGAACTTCGCCGCCAGACGGAACAGCTGCAGCAGCGACGCCGGTTGGAAGGGCCGGATCGAGATCACGTGTTGATCCGCCAGGTCCTGAAGCGCTTCACCGTCCTCGAGCAGTGCGCCCAGCAGGGCCTGGGGCTGATTCGAGCCGTACACATCCGGCGAGTCGAGCCGATCGAAGCGCAGAGCTCCTGAACGCAGCCGGTGTTCGAGCGAAGCGGAAACGGTCATAAGCACGGCTGCAACAACACTCAGCTCTGTTCAGCCAAGAGCCCGCTGGAGGCATCCCTTATCCCTAGATCAGTCGGGATGGTTCCGGCCAGCGCATCCATGGGTTTCTTCAGGCATGGATGCCTGTTTTGTAGTCATGACTACAGGATTGCGCATCCCTCGCATCACCAGACACGTCCGCGGCGCCATTCGATCGCCCAGATCAGCACCAACGCCAGAACGGCGATCGCCAGACCGACCAGACTTCCTTTCACGATCAGGCCGAACAGGCCGGGGCCGGCGATCCAGGTGGGGGTGCCGGCCGCTGACAGAAGAATCAGGCTCATGGTGTTGTCAGGCTCGAGGAGTTGAACATCTGATGTCGAACAGCGGAGTCATGCATCCCCTTCCCTCAGGGTGTGCCAGGAGAAGCGCTCCGGTCGCATCTCGCTGCCGACCACCATCACCAGGGCTGAGATGGCGGCACTGATCAGGGCTGCGCAGTAGGGCGCGATCAGGACGTACGCCAGCAGGCCGCAGACGCTGCCGCTCACCATCGCGGCGATGGCGGCATGGCGATTGGCATGGGCCCAGTAGAGGCCATAGGCAACCGGCCAGATGGTCGAGGCCACGAGAGCGCCTGTGAAAAAGAGCACGGAGGCCAGCGAATCAAGGCGCGGCAGGGACAGCAGGAGCGTCACGGCGGCGAGCCCGATCACCACAAGACGGGTCGCTGTCTTCAGCTGCTGATCGCTCATCCTTGGATTGAGCAGTCTGAACACCACGTCTTCAGCCACCAGATCCGCTGTGGAGGCGAGCAGGGAATCCAGGGTCGAGGTCAACGACGCGAACACCACAACGAACACCAGCGCCGCGCCACCAGCTCCGAGCAGCTGTGAGGCCACAACCGGAAAGACCATGTTCACCTGAGGCACATCAATGTCCTGGGCCAGGGCGACGAGGCCGATGGATCCCGTCACGACTGGAACGGTCATCCAGGCCATTCCACCAAAGATGAAGGAACGGAACACCACCGATCCACGGCTGGAGAACACCCGCGACCACCAGATGTTGTTGTGGAACACCTCGCCCATGGAAAAGAGGGCTGAGTTCCAGGCGATCAGCAGCCCCGCCGGCAGCAGCAGGTTGAGGCGGTCGGGATGGTCACGCACCAGATGCTGATGCAGTTCAGGCACAGGGAACTGGCGGAAGGCCAGCACGGCCACCACCGCCAGCAGCACCATGATCAGAAGCGACTGGATGTAGTCGGTGCCGACCACGGCCCGCATGCCCCCGAACAGGGTGTAGACCGTGGAGACGCCGATCACCACCAGCATCCCGAGGCGGTAGTCAAAGCCCGACAGGGCCTCGAGGAGAATCCCTGCGCCCATGGCCTGAGTCATCAGAAACCCCAGGGTGTAGACGGCCGTGATCACCATGAAGACCCACCAGGCGGTGCGGCCGTAGCGCAGTCGGAAAAAGTCTCCGCTGGTGCGTCCGCTTGGCATCAGCTGCTTGATCCGAAGAGCCAGCGGAGCGAAGAGGATCAGGCCGAGCCCAGCCAGCGCGTAGCTGAACATGCCCCAGAGGCCGTTGCGATAGCCGAACTCGGGTGCCAGAAGCGTTGTGTTTCCCGTCACCCAGGAGGCCATCAAGGTGGCGGTGCTGAGGGCCAGGCCGATGTTGCGACCCGCCAGCATGTAGTCATCGGCATCGCCCTTGCCCTTGCGTCCCCAGGACATTCCCAGGGCGATCCAGAGCACCGAGAAAATCACAACCAGGGCCCAGGCGATCCCCGGCGCCAGAAAAGTCGCCTGTCCCACAGCGTTGGTGGTGGTTCCAACCATCATCGGAACAAGCTCCCTGGGGTGTCGTCGAAGGGATCACGTCCCTTCCATTGCCGGTGTCCCCGCCAGATCATCAGAACGGTGGCCAGGGTGACGAGGCCCCCCAGTCCGAAAATCAGCAGGGCTTGCTGGAATTCATTCATGGCCTTGCCAGTCGCCCTGCTGGCAACCTACCCCTGCAGGCCGCGCCTGTAACGGCATGATCAAGGCCGCGAAAGCTTTCTTACCGCGTGTTGCACCTCGGTCAGTTGTCGCAGCTCTGGGGTGAACCGGCTGGAGTCTCCCCCGAACAATGGTCTGCAATCCGGACGATGGCCCTGGGGCCTGTCTGCACCGACAGCCGTCGGCTCAAGGCAGGCGATCTGTTCGTTCCGCTGGTCGGAGAGACCTTTGATGGACACAGTTTTCTGCCCGAGGCCCTGGGGCGTGGTGCCCAGGCGGCACTGGTGGCTGAGGCGACGTCATTCAATGTTCCTGATGGCTTGCCCCACTGGCGTGTCCCTGACACCACGGCGGCTTATCAGCAGCTCGCCAACGTCCATCGCCGTGCCCTCGGCGCCACCGTGGTGGCGGTGACGGGCTCAGCCGGGAAAAC
>JBGKDM010000190.1:0-1891 GCA_042954165.1 Synechococcus sp. | reverse complement strand
GATTGGATGGGCTCGCGCGCGTCTTCCATAGCGCTTTCGGTTGAGGCAATCGGTGTCTTCGGTCTATCCACGGCGGCCGCGATTGCGCACGCACTCTCAGCCGGGTCTCAGCTGATCAGCGCGTCTCTTTCGCCGCTGATGCGTCGGCCTGATTCAGGAAAGGGTCAGGGGCTGCTCACCGTGATCCGGTTGCCGTAGCCGCCGATCTCCTCGAGTTCAAAGGAGTGATGGCCGCTCATCGCCCAGCGCGTGCCGCTGCTGTCCACCATCTCCCGGCGATCGGTGGTCGGCTCCCCCACTGGCGTCAGCACAAACATCGGCTGATCGGCGTGGGAGAAGGCCAGCGTGAAGCCGCCATCGCTGCCGGGCGTGATCCGGCAGCTGGACGTCACCGCATTCAGGCTGCAGGCCAGGGGGAAGTCCGCCTCGCTGCGCGGGGTGTCCGTTGGCGTCGCCGGCTCAGGTGCCTTGCCGCCGCAGGCGGCCAGCAGCAGGGCGGTGGCGATCAGAAGGCCAGCGTTTCGCATCGGCGTCAGCCCGCGGGTGGTCTGCTTCGGTCATAGGTGCCGCCACCTAAGGTCGCAACCGCTACCGAATGACGTGATGAACCGTTTGCTGGCCCCCTCCAGGTTGCTCGATTTCCTCGGCCGCGCCCTGATGGCGGCGGTGTTCGTGAATGCCCTGCCCGGCAAGGTCACGGATTTCGCCGGCAACGCTGCCCTGCTCGCCGCCAAGGGCATCCCCGCCCCCCTGGCCAATCTGCTGCTGGTGGGCGCGATCCTCGCCCTGATCGCCGGCACGATCCTGCTGGTGTTCGCCGGCGACACGGTGCTCGGCGCCTCGCTGCTGCTGGTGTTCCTGGTGCCCACCACCTTGATCTTCCACACCGCACCGGTGGGCCCGGCCTTCTTCATGCACCTGGCCCTGATCGGTGGCCTGATCCTGGCGATCACCCGCCCCCATGCCGGTGGCGTGCCCAGCTTCAGTGGCCTGCGTGCCAACAAGCATTTCCGCCACGACTGATTGGCGGCTGCGTTGCTACCAACGGAGCAGATGCACAACGGCGATGACCCTCTGGCAGATGTACTGGGCCGATCCCGACGGCGGCCTCGGCGCCCTGCCGGTGGAGGCGCCATCGCTGCAGGAGGCCCATGCCCTGGTGGATGCGGCCCATCCCGGCGTGCGGGCCGTCGCCTTTCGGGATGATCAGCTCAACCCCCAGTGGAAGCAGCAGATCCTGATGGAGTGGTGCCGGGCCCAGCAGTGAAAGCAATCGGCCGTGATTGCAGCCCCCTGGTTACAAAAAAGCCCCGCCTGAGAGCGGGGCTTTTTTGATGGATTGACCCGAGGATCACTCGTCGAACACCTTGCACATCGGCGAGCCGGGATGGGTGTCGCAGAGTTCGTCGAGCAGCTTGTCGCGGTGACGGCTTTCGGGGTTGTTGATGCCGGCGTCCTGCTTGGGATCAAACTCCTCAGGGGAGTGCTTTTCGTTCGTGCTGAAAGGAACTTCGTACTCGTCGTACTTGTGCTTGCCGTCAGCCATGGCTCCATCCCTCCGGTTCAAGAGTTCGTGATGCTCAGACCCTAGGGAGATCCACCCGGTCGTGGTGTTTCTTTGACAAGTTTTTCGCTCGCGTCGGCGTCTGCTGACGGGCCTAGAGCACCGGTGGTTTGACCCTGCGCCAGCCCCGGCTCTGCAGCTGCCCCCAGGTGTCGAGGGCATCAGGGATCGCCAGCAGCCGACGGTTCTGGGGAATCGGCGGGTGGGGAGGCACCCAGTGGAAGGTGCGCAGTTCCACCTGCGACGCTCCCATCCGGGAGGTCTGGGGCCTGAACTGCATCAGGAGCCGTTGCTGCCCGTTCACGAGCCATCCCCCGGCAGGAAACA
>JBGKDM010000189.1:0-4334 GCA_042954165.1 Synechococcus sp. | reverse complement strand
TCTCCTGGCCTTGGATCTCCAGCCCGTTGACAAATCAGACAGCAAGCACACCGAGCCGGTCTGGGAGCGTCTGATGCCGATCTTTGAACGCTGGCGTCAGGCCCTGCCCGATGGTGGACCGATTCCGGAGGAAGCACAGCCCTACTTTTCTCCGGCTTTTCTCTGGACGCGGCTTCCTCTTGGGGCTGAGGGGGATGCCTTGATCCAAAACGTGATCCGACCTGCATTCGAGGACTACCTCGACCTCTACCTCCGCCTGGTGAACGAAGCGGAGCCGGTCAGCGCGGAGCGGGCCGACCATCTGCTGGCGGGGCAGCGGCGGTACACCGCCTATCGCGCTGAGAAAGATCCAGCCCGTGGAATGCTCACCAGGTTCTACGGAAGCGAATGGACCGAGGCCTACATCCACGACGTGCTGTTCGACCTTTGAGGGCAGGGACTTCCTTGTCCCTGCAGGCGGAGTTAAACATTATGAACAGCCTTCGGAGAGCTTCCCGTGACTTCGCGACAATCTTTCCGACGGGATGCGCAAGCATCTTGATCTTCCCCCCATCTCTGTCTGAAATTCCGTTTCAGACGTAGTTCACAGGAACGACATCAATGTTCGACGCCTTCACCAAGGTTGTCGCCCAGGCCGACGCCCGGGGACAATTCATTAGCACCAGCGAGATCGACGCTCTTGCTGCAATGGTCTCCGACAGCAACAAGCGTCTGGATGCCGTGAACCGCATCTCCAGCAATGCATCCACCATCGTGGCCAACGCTGCCCGTGGCCTGTTCGCCCAACAGCCTGCCCTGATCGCCCCTGGTGGCAACGCCTACACCTCCCGCCGCATGGCTGCCTGCCTGCGCGACATGGAGATCATCCTGCGTTACGTCACCTATTCAGCCTTCACCGGTGACGCGTCCGTGATGGAAGACCGCTGCCTTAACGGCCTGCGTGAGACCTACCTGGCCCTCGGCACCCCCGGCAACTCCGTCGCCGCCGGCGTCAACCTGATGAAGGAAGCCGCCCTGGCCATCGTCAATGACAAGGCTGGCATCGCCGCTGGTGACTGCGCCTCCCTGAGCAGCGAAATCGGCACCTACTTCGACCGCGCTGCTGCTTCCGTCGCCTGATCGGCGCCTGGATTCGACATCTTTCATTCCTATAACGATCAATGAAAACCCCCCTTACTGAAGCTGTTGCAGCAGCTGACTCCCAGGGCCGTTTCCTGAGCAACACCGAAGTGCAGGCTGCCTCCGGTCGTTTCAACCGTGCCAAGGCCAGCCTCGAGGCTGCCAAGGCTCTGACCAGCAAGGCCGATTCCCTTGTCAACGGTGCTGCACAGGCCGTTTACTCCAAGTTCCCTTACACCACCCAGATGGAGGGGTCCAACTACTCCGCCACTGCTGAAGGCAAGGCCAAGTGCTCCCGTGACGTCGGTTATTACCTGCGCATGATCACTTACTGCCTGGTAGCAGGTGGCACCGGCCCCATGGATGACTACCTGATTGCTGGTCTCGACGAGATCAACCGCACCTTCGAGCTCTCCCCCTCCTGGTATGTGGAGGCTCTGAAGCACATCAAGTCCAACCATGGCCTCAGTGGCGACGCCGCAACCGAAGCCAACAGCTACATCGATTACGCCATCAACGCCCTGATCTGATCTGGGATCGATGCATGCACAGCCCCCTTCGGGGGGCTTTTTTTATTGTTGTCAGCCAAGCCTCCTGCAGAGCTGTGATCACCCCAAATGTTCGGCGTTTTCTAAGCCTGCTCTGCGGCGAGTACAGCAATCAGAAGCAAGCCTTCGACAATCCCCCGCTGTACGCCCACATCTTTCTGAGGTATCGCCCCCTCGCACAGCTGCACCCAGGATCGATCCTGCTCGAGCAGACCTACGCCGTTGCCCCAAAGCATCCCTACAGGTTGCGCATGATCCGCGCTGAAGAGCAGCCAACCGGCGCCATCAAGCTTTGGAATCACATCTTCCGAGACCCGGAACGCTTTGCCGGAGCAACGTTTGACCCGCAACTGCGCCTTGGCATTCAGGACAGTGACCTCATCAGGCTGGACCAGTGCCACTACCAGGTACTCGAACAGGCAGACGGCTTTCATGGTGCCATTGAGCCCGGCTGCAGATGCATCGTGCAACGGGATGGCAAGGACACTGTGCTGGTAAGCAGCTTTCACCTGGAAGGGGACGCACTGTCGACCCTCGATCGCGGCCATGACCCGGAAACGAATGAGCGCTGCTGGGGCTCCGTGGCAGGTCCGTTCCGGTTCAAGCGAACGCAAAGCTGGACCGCCGACATGGCATCAGCCTGGGTGTGATGGAACCGCTGAGTGAATCACAGGTGATCAAGAACCTCCGCCAAACGGAGGATCCTTCGGCGCAGTACTACGCCGCCTGGTGGCTCGGAAAAATGCGTAGTCAGCATCCTGATGCCATCCCTCTGCTGCTGAGAGCTCTTGAGGCGCTTGGCAGCACACCGGTCGATCCAGAACGACGCGGTGTCGCACTCAATGCGATTCGATCTCTTGGCCTGCTTAGGGATGCGAGATCTGAACGTCCTCTGCTTGCCCTGCTTGACTCCAACGATTACACGGTGCGGGAGGAAGTGGTCCGAACGCTTGGTGCCATGGGCAGCCACGATGCTGTTGTGGGCATCCGCGCTTTGTTGGCCAGTGGATTGGCGGGTGCAGGAGCTGAGCAGCCCTCATCTCCCTTACTTAACCAACCGTGTGAAGCCCTGCTGGAAGCTCTTGGTGACATTGGTGATGGCAGCAGCAGCAACCTCGCTGTCATTCAGCCTTTTACAAAGCATCCTCGGCCTTTGATTCGTTCAGCCGCGTATCGAGCACTGCTACAGCTCACAGGACATGATCACTGGGGGGAAGAGCTGAAAAAGCTGCTGCAACATCCCGAAGCCCTGGTGCGCCGTAGCGCACTGCTCGACCTCGGAGCCACCGGCTGGATGGCCGCCGTTCCCTCGATCCGCTCGGCTGCCGTCGAACCCAGCCTCAAGCTTGTCGCACTCCGTGAACTGGCAGAACACAACAACGATCCAGATGGCGTCCTGGATGCGATGGATGGGCTGCTCTGATGACGACCACAGCATTGGACCAGGCGCTTCAGACGCTCGAACACGCCAGCAGCACCCCTGAACTTGTTCGAGCGGCACAAGCACTCTGTGCACTGAACGACCTTGAGGCCGCCAGGCCGCTGATCAAAGTGCTGGGATTCAATAACCCCGCGGTGGCGGCCGTCGCAACACAAGGCCTGATTCAACTGGGACGGGACATCGTTCCCACGCTTCTGGTCAGCCTGGATGCCCGCAATTACGGCGCCAGGGCCTGGGTGGTGAAGGTGCTTGCCGCCTTGCGGGATCCACGTGGGCTCGATCTTCTCGAGCATGCACTCAACGCAGATATTGCGCCAAGCGTGCGGCGTTCAGCAACCCGTGGCCTGGCGGACTTGGAGCTGGCCAAAGGCACAGAAGACGGTCAGCTTGAGCGATGCTTCCGGGGCCTTCTAAGAGCTGGGCGAGACGATGAGTGGGTGGTGCGTTATGCAGCTGCCTACGGATTCGAGCAGCGGTTGCGGGACGCAACTATGCCAAAAAGACTCACCGATCAGGGCCGTAACGCCTTGCAGCAGCTCGCCTCTGATGCAGAAGATGTCAAGGTGGTTCGAATGCGGGCCACCCAGGCCCTTGAGCGCATCAACGCGTCATGACGCAAAAACTCCTGTTTGTCTGCCTGGGCAACATCTGTCGCTCCCCTGCCGCCGAGGGAGTGTTTCTGCATCTGCTCGAAGGGCAAGGCCTGTCGGATCACTTCGTGGTTGATTCCGCAGGAACCGGCAGCTGGCATGTGGGCAACAGGGCGGACTCCCGCATGCGGGCCGCGGCCGAACGCCGAGGGATCCATCTTCCAAGCCGGGCCCGGCAGATCGAACTGGGTGACCTGAGCCAGTTCGACTGGGTCATCACCATGGATCACGACAATCTGAGGACCGTCAAGAGCCTTGCGCAGGAAGCCGGGTCGAACGCAACGGCTGAAATCCGCTCGATGCTGAGTTTTGCCCGTGAGTCACAGCTGTCTGAGGTTCCGGATCCCTATTACGGGGGAGACCAGGGCTTCGAACAGGTGCTCGACCTGCTCGAAGACGCCTGCAGCGGCCTGCTCGATGCCCTGAACAACGACCTCAGGCGTTGACACCGGGCCAGGCGTCAGCCGGGATCTTGGCGCGGAAGAGATCAACCAGGGCATCGATCACAGCCTCGATCCCCATGCCATCGGTGATCAGCTCCGTGGCGTCCTCAGCCTGCACGAGAGGGGCCACCTC
>JBGKDM010000188.1:0-2291 GCA_042954165.1 Synechococcus sp. | reverse complement strand
CGTTCATCGCCTAGTCGTTGACGGCGCTGGTTCCGCTTTGAAGCAGCCAGGGAGTGAGGTCAAGCAGTTCGGCCGAACCCTGGCTCTCGCCCTGGCGTTTGGAGCTGCGTTCAGGTGCGATCTCAATCACCGTCTCCCGTTCGGGGGTTGCCTGCACAGCTTCAGGCTCTGAGGCCTGCTCGGGTGGGGCGGGTGCGTCCGTGACGTTGTCCGGATCGGTCGGCTCAGCGATGCCGACGGAGGTCGCCTCGGGTTGGCTGATGGAATCGAGGGCTGGCGCTGTGGATGGAGGATCCACGGGTTCAGGCTCTGAGGCCGGCTCGGGTGGGGCGGGTGTGTCCGCGACGGTGTCCGGATCGGTCGGCTCAGCGATGGCGCCGGAGGTCCCCTCGGGTTGGCTGATGGAATCGAGGGCTGGCGCTGTGGATGGAGGATCCACGGGTTCAGCGGCAGGGGTTGGTGAGGGCTCGGCTTTCGCTGCTTGGCTTACCTCGGGGGTCACCTCGGGACTGTCCTCGGGTCCCGGGCTGGGGGTGTTGTCACCCGTCGCCCAGGGTGTGGCCGACTCAGCCCCTGGGGATGGGGCCGCCGGGGCTGCGGACGCGCTCATCAGGAATGGGTCCCTGATCACATCCGCGATGGACTGACTCGGGGGCGCCGCCACTTCGGGCACTGCTGTGGGCACTTCTGCAGGCGCTGCCGACGGTGCTGGCTCCGTGATCTGTTCTGCCTGGCAGCGTTCCACGCCCTGCTGGGCGAGGTCGCGCAGGGTGTCGGGCGGCTGGCTCTGCAGGGCAAGCTCGTAGTGGGTGAGCGCCTGAGCCGGTTGCTGCAGGCCATGGAAATGGATGTGGCCGAGCAACAGGGCGACGAACGCTCGCCAGGCCATGCAGGCTTCCTCTTCGGCGCTGTTGCCGCTTGCAGGTTGGAGGTCCTTCAGCAGCGTGCTGGCAATGGACTCGGCCTCTCTGAAATCTCCCTGCCCGTAAGCCTGCTCAGCGGCGTAGTACCGCTGTTGGACATCCCCATCCACGACGCATTAATGCTTCTTGACCAGTTGTACTGCGTATTTGTCCCAATGGATACGCCGGTCGCCGCCCAGATCGCGGCCGCCTGCTGGGGCTCCCGCCGCCGTTGCAGTGGCCAGGTCCTCCAGTTGGCGACTGCTGAGGGCGGGGGTTCCCTGGGTCTGCAGCCAGTGGCCCAGCAGGCTTCGCCGCAGGTCTGAGGGGAGCGAGGCCAGTCTGCGGCGATTGAGCCCACCGGCGTCGCGCAGGCTGTCCAGGCCGAGATCGAGCAGCGCCGTTCGACTGGTCTGGGTCTGCTCGATCCGTTCGGAGAGAGCGGCCATCCGTGGCTCACAGCCTGGATGGAGTGCGTTCAGCACCGGCAGCACCTGGTGGCGGATGCGGTTGCGGCTGTAGTCAAGATCGTCATGGCTCGGATCCAGCCAGATCGGTAACTGCAGCGTTGTGCAGATGGCAGCGGTGTCGCTGCGCGAAACATCCAGCAGGGGGCGAACGAGTTGCAGGTCGTGGCCGCTGGCCTGCGCGAGCGGTCGCGCCCGCCGAAGGCTGCCGAGCCCCTGCAGATCACTGCCGCGCGCCAGGTTCAGCAGCAGCGTCTCCGCCCTGTCGGTGGCCGTGTGGGCACACACCACCCGCCGGCAGGGGGTGCCTGGATCGGCCTGCTGTTGCTGCTCCGCCACCTGGGCAAGCTGCCCGTAGCGCCAGTCGCGGGCGGCGGCTTCGCTGCCGGTTGCAGCCCGGGTGGTGCGGTCGATGCTCAGCGCCAGTCCGTTGGCGCTGCTCCAGGTTTCCAGGCCCAAGGCAATCGCGGCGGAGCCCTGATGCCAGCCATGGTCACCGTGCCAGAGGTGAAGACTCCAGTGGTGCAGCCGCTGCAGACCGATCAGCAGTGCGGTGAGGGCCATGGAGTCCTGACCTCCTGAGACGGCCACCACCAACCGCTCCCCCGGGGGGAGCAGGGATGGATCCCGCAGCAGCAGGCGATGCAGACGGTCATGCCAGGGAGACCAGCGACGGGCGAGGGCCTGATCAGAGGCGCGAGCCATGCGGTGGGAGGATGGATCCATATGACTCTGGCCTGATGACTCGTCTCGCTCAGCTGCCCTCCTCCCTGCGTCTGCGTCTTGAGCAACGCGCGGCCCTCAAGGTGATTGCCGGCCTGATGAACTTCGATGCGGCTTCCGTGGCCCGGGTGGCCCGCGCCGCAGGCCATGGTGGTGCCGATCTGATCGACGTCGCCTGCGATCCCGAGCTGGTGGCCCT
>JBGKDM010000187.1:0-11633 GCA_042954165.1 Synechococcus sp. | reverse complement strand
CATGGCGCTGTGGTCCCACTCCGATCCATCTCGAACTCGGTTGTGAAACGCAGCAGCGGCGACGATATTTGGGGGGTAGCCCCCTGAGAAAATAGCTCGATGCCAGGTAAAACCTAATTTTCCAAGATCTCCATCTCCGCTTTTCAGTTGAGAAGAGCCGATGGGACCAAAAGAAAGCCGCTCCTGATGGGGCGGCTTTTTTGATGGCAACTTTTTTACCCCTTCCCCCCTGAAGCAGAAGCATCGCGGTCATCGTGGAGTTGTCCACCAGCAGCTCGTTACGATCATGGAAGGGGGGAGTCTGGTTGCTAGCGTGTAGCTCGTGAGAGTCAGAATGATGACGCGCCGGTCCATCATGAGCCGTGTCATTCGCTCGTTGTGGCAGGCCTATCTTCGTTGGTGTCGTTGTGATTGCGTTGATTTAAGTGCAGCGTTTGCTTATTACACATTGCAGTCCATTTTTCCTTTGCTCCTCATCGTTATTTCGATTGCATCCTGGCTCTTGGGAAGGCAAGTTGGCTTGAGTGAGCAAATTATCGATTACACCTCTGGGATTTTTCCTCCTTCAGTGGTTGCTTTGGTGCAGGAAACATTGGATCAGCTCGTGAGTCAGGGCTTCGGAGCAGGATTGTTGGGTGCCGGCGTTCTTTTGATCACCGCTGGAAATGTTTATCTCACACTGCAACGTGGCGCTGATCGAATCTGGCATGGAGTGCTGCCGAAGCCGCGCGATTCGAGGCCTTGGCAGGAGCATGTTTGGCAGTTCATCAAACTCCGTCTTGAGGCATTTGTGGTCGTTTTGATGATCGGTCTCCTGATCGTTGTTGATCAAATCAGTGCAAATCTGCGAATGGTTCCTGCCACTGCCCTGGTGGATTTTGTGCGATCACTTCCTTGGCTCGCAGACTTTCTTGCTTTGATTCCCGTTCTGAAGTTCGGCCGTTTCCTCGTTCCTTGCTTGGGGTTTTCTGCCCTCGCGCTGTTGCTCCAGTTCCTGCTGCCCAGTCGCCGTGTGCCTCTCAAGCCGTTGATTCCGGGTTCAGTCTTGATCGGAGTGTTGTTCACCATTCTGAACCTGGCGGTGAGTCGAAGCATTCTCTCGCTTGGTACGCGGTTTCAGGCCTACGGGGTGATCGGCGGCGTCCTTGTCCTCACTCTGTGGGTCTGGATGATCGGTGTGGTGATCTATTTCGGTCAGTGCTGGAGCGTGGTTCTGGCGGCCAACCGGATGCGTCGCAGCGGAGATCCGAACGTGCCACGTGCTGCCCTGGTCGCTGGCATCGGTGAAACTGAGGTCTGAGTTGATGGACTGCCCCGTTGCGTTCACCGATCCCGATCGTTTGGGTGGCTGTGCTTGCCCTCCTCTTGCTTCCCACCGCCGCCGGGCGATTTCTGTTGGATTTGGCAGGAGGACTCCTGATCCTCGTGTTGATTCTCCCCTTGGTTTTGGCTGGGGCCGGATGGATCGGCTGGAAGTTGCTTCAAAGTCGGATGCGCACATGCGCAACATGCGGCGCAGTGAGCTTCTCGACCGCAGGCGTGTGCACGGTGTGCGGTTCTGAGCTTCCTGGTCCGTCAAGCGAGAGTCAGAGCGAGACGCCATCCACACCTGCCAGTGAAGCCGTGATTGATGTCAGCGTCAAAGAGATTGATTAGGTCTCAATCGCTGCTTTCATTCTGATCTTCAAGTTCCTCCAGCCTTAATTCTCTTAAGAAGAGAAATAAGGGTGCCCCACAGGCAAAGGCAACGGCGAAGCATGCAATCAGCGCAATCCACCATCGCTTGACCTGCAGTCGTCGGGCCTCAACCACAATCCAGATTGTGATGGCCGTCGCTCCAATCGCGAGGTCTCGGCTCAATGATCTCGCTGCAGCGTTGACGTTGGCATCGTCAATGAATTGCTGCAGTGCAAATCCCTGGCCGCCCGTGGATTGCATGAAGTCAAGGTTCGCCTGCCAGGGCAGGATCGCTCCCAATAGAGCCAGCAGTAGGTACAGCCAGCGAACGTTCTTAACCATCCTTTCCTTCGGGATTCAGGGGTTGTGTTGTCATCGTTGCAGGATCCAGCTGCAGGATCTGTTGTTCCGTGCTCTCGAGCAGGTGGTCACAGTGCTCCAGATAGATCTGACCTCGCTGGTAGGTCTCCTGCAGTTGTGCGAGGGGGATGTTGTCACCCTGCAGTTCAGTCAGCAGCAGGTCAGCAGCCTGAAGGGACTCCTCGTAACTGAGCGATTCAGCATCCTTGCGCCACTGTTTGCGTGGGTCCTTCGGCGCCCGAGGAGGCATTGTTCTCACATCATCACCTTGGCCAACGCTACGGGGTCGCGCCTCGGTCCGTGCCATCGGCATGGGTGCGCTGCACGTCGACATCGAGGGCACCGTCTTCAAGGCGCACGATCAGAGCATCGCCCGCCGTCACGTCATGCACGCTCCGGATCACATCGCCCTGGGGTGACTCCAGAATCGCGAACCCGCGTGACAGCCAGCGCTGGGGCGACAGTGCTTGCAGTAGATGCTGACGTTGCCTGAGGGAGGATCGTCGGAGATTCAGCAGTGCTGAGGGGGGACACGCGGCCCAGCGTTCTCGCTGCTCGACGAGGCTGCGGCGTTTCCGCTCCAGCCCCCAGAGCATCTGGCGGTGGAGCATGCGTTTGCGTTCGGACAGCTGGATGGCTGCGGAGTTTCTGTCCGGCAGCAGTGCCACGATCGCGGCGGTTGGTGTTGCGGCGCGATGGTCAGCCACCAGGTCGGCGACGGTCAGGTCGTCTTCGTGGCCAATGCCTGTCACAACCGGCACAGGGAAGCTCGCCAGGATTCTGCAGAGACGCTCGTCATCGAAGACGGCCAGGTCCTCGCGACTGCCTCCCCCTCGCGCCATCACAATCGCGTCTGCCCGGATCTCTCCCAGTCCGTTTTGGATCTGCTCCAGCGCAGAGCAGATGCGTTCCCCCACCTCTCCCTGCACGGGGATTGGCACCACCATCAGGTCCGTCATCGGCCAGCGGTCGCTTGCCGTGCGAAGGATGTCGGCAAGTGCAGAACTCGGAGCGCTGGTCAGGATGGCGACGCGTCTGGGGCAGCGCGGGAGTGGTCTGCGCCGGTGAGGATCGATCACCCCCTCCGATTCGAGCAGGGTTCGAACCGCTTCGAAGCGCCGCAGAACCGTGGTCAGGCTCGGACGCACGTCGAGGATCTGCACGGCGAGACTCGCCCTGGCTCCCCAGAAGTTGAGCTTGCCGACGACGGTGACGCCGTCGCCATCTGCGGGGACGTAGTCCAGCTGCTGCACCTTCGAGGCCCAGGCCACCGCCGTGATGCTCGCATCGCCGTCTGTGAGGGTCAGCCACAGATGCCCCTTCTTGATCTGGGGACGCGAGGCGGTGGCTTGCACCAGAAATCTGGGGGCAAATCCCCTGTCCAGCAGCGAGCCGATCGCGCTGTTCAGTTGCGATACGGAATAGGTCGGCGGAGCGTCAGCGGTCAAGACGTCGATAGGCCATGCCCCAATAGAGGCACAACGCGGCAAGAACAAGGGTGGCGGGAAGGCCCCAGGGTTGCTGGATCTGCGTGGCGCAGATACTGAACAGCACAAGGGCGCTGCTGATCAGGCGTGCACCATCACGGCGATTGTTGACGAACAGTCTGGGCAAAGCCAGAGGGCAGGGATCACCACTTTCGCGCAGCGGGGGTTGCAGTGAATGACCAAACAAAAACCCCGCCGTTGCGACGGCGGGGCAGATCACCAGGTCGTGTGGTGATGAACGCGTTGCGAGCAATCAGCCCAGGCCGATCTGCGTCAGGATCCCCTGACCCGTCAGCAGCTCAGTGCCCAGGCCGATCACGAAGCCAAGCATGGCCAGCCGGCCGTTCCAGGTTTCAGCAAAGTTGACGAAGCCGAAGCGGGAGTTGTCGGACATGGGAAAGCCTTGAAGACCGCTTAAAGGTAACAAGTTTTTTAGTTTTCTTGACTTGATGGCGTTGCTGCCAAAACGCTTTTTCGCAGCCGGATCTTAAGATCGCGCTCAGCTGCGATTGCGCTCGGCCCGGGCCTTGGTCCGGGCCGTCGCCAGGGCCTGTCTGGGGTCTTCCGGCCAGGGGTGTTTGGGGTAACGGCCTCGCATCTCCCGGCGCACATCCCTGTAGCTGCCTGTCCAGAAACCAGCGAGATCCTGGGTGCGTTGCAGCGGTCGTCCTGCTGGAGAGAGCAGCTCAAGGGTGACCGGCACCCTCCCGTCCAGAACGCTCGGACCCTGATCACATCCGAACATCTCCTGCAGTTTCACTGCCAGCACAACCTCCCGGTCGCCGTAGTGCAGCTGTGCCTCGCGCCCTGATGGAATTCGGGTGCGTTCCGGCAGCAAGGTGTTCAGGCTTTGCCTGTGATCCCAGGTCAGATCGCCCCAGAGGGCGTCGACCAAGCTGCTCTCCTCCACATCGCTCCAGCGTGTGCATCCCATCAGGGCAGCTCGGATCCAGTGCTCCGGTTGCTGTTGGAGGGCGTCCAGGGTTCGGCATGGCCATGGCGGGCCCTGGTGGTGATGCATCAGCTGCAGGCGTGCTCGTAGCTGCTGGGTGCGTTCCGTCCACGGCAGTGGAGACAGTCCGTGCTCCCGCAGGCGTGCGATGAGCAGTTGGCAGCTTTCTTCTGCCGGAGGTTTTGGCTGGGCCTGGCTCTGCAGGGTCAGGGCACCAAGCAACAGCGTCCGCGTGGCGCGGACGCTGTTGCTGATCTCATCCCACTCCGCCTTGGTCTGCCAGTGACCCTCAAGTTCGGCGCGTTCAACCAGCCATGCGCGTGGCAGAGGTAGGGCCAGTTGAATCCTGGCGTTGCTTCGACCCAGCTCCAGTCTGGCGACGGACAGAGCCTCCTGGCCAACGAGGGGGTCCTGACGATGCAGTTCCGCTCCCCTCCCCTGGCGCAGCTGGTAGCGACCGGGCTGCTGGGTCCGCTGCAGGGCGACCCATTCCGGAAAAGCGGCTGCAACGAGGCGGGCCGCGATGAACCCTTCGCTCTCATCGTCTGCTGGCGGCAGCTCCCAGCCCGATGGATCAGGTGCGCTGGGCGGCAGGCTTTGGAGCTGGCCGAGAAGTTGTTGGCTCAGGCGCTGAACCGGTTTCAGGCGGTGGTTGGCACCAGCACGCAGGACGGCCAGCCTTGCCCCAAGATCGACGCCATGCTCGAGGGGGCTGAGGGGATCCCGTTCACTCAGAAGGGCCGCGAGGTCGGCGCCCAGTTGATCGCACCTCCATGCGCGTGCATGCAGCAGCAGCAGAGCAAGGCGTGGATGGGCACCGAGCCGTGCCAGTTGCCGGCCCGTTGGGGACAGGCCTCCGTCCTGGCTGATGACGCCGAGTTGTTGCAGCTGCCGTTGGCCCTCATGCAAGGCCGGTGCCGGAGGCGGATCAAGCCATTGCAAATCGTCTCCGAGCCCTGCCCCCCACGCCGCCAGATCAAGAACCAGGGGCTGTGGATCACAGCGCTGCAGTTCCGGTTGATCGTGCTTCGGTCGGCGGGTCTGCTCAGCCGGTGACCAGAGCCGCACGCATGTGCCAGGGCCTTGGCGGCCGGCGCGGCCCCGCCGTTGGTCCGCACTGGCGAGGCTTGATGGACGCGTCACCAGTGCCTCCATCCCGTGCCCCGGGTTGTATTGCGTTTGGCGGCTAAGACCGCTGTCGATCACAAGCTGAACGCCTTCAATCGTCAGCGAGCTTTCGGCAATCGCCGTCGCCAGCACGATTCGTCCGTCACGGCCTGGTGGGCATGGGCCCAGGGCCTGGCTCTGAATGTTGAGGGGCTGCTGCCCATGCAGGCAGGCAACATCCCAGGTTTCAAGGGATGCCGCCTGCTCCAGCAGCTGCCGGCAGCGTTCGATTTCACCCACGCCGGGGAGAAAGACCAGAACCGTTGGCGACGCGAGGCCTTCCTCCGAGGGCCGCGGGTGCAACGCCAAGGCGTGGTCTTCGACGGCCCTGAGAACGGTGCGGCTGAGGCCTTCATCGCTGCGGGGTGGAAGGTGGACGGTCTCCACTGGAAACGAACGTCCTTCGCTTCGAACCACAGCCGCTTCAGGCAGTTTCGCGATCAGATCGCTGAGATCAAGGGTGGCTGACATCAGGAGCAGGCGCAGATCCGGTCGCAGCAGCGACTTCGTATCGCGCACCAGGGCCAGGCCCAGGTCGTTGTCCCTTCCCCGTTCGTGGAATTCGTCGAAGATCACGCAGCTCACACCCGTCAGTTCCGGGTCGGCCTGCAATCGCTTGAGAAACAGTCCTGCCGTGAGCACCTCCAGACGGGTTCTGGGGCTTCGCCTCTGTTCATGGCGCACGGAATAACCAACCCGCTCACCCACCGGTTCATTCAGTTGCGCTGCGAGGCGCTGGGCTGAGGCCTTCGTGGCCAGTCGCCTCGGCTCGAGCATGAGCACCGTTCCGGTCATTGCCGGAATGTCCTGCCAGCAGCCGAGAAGGGCCAGGGGCACCCGGGAGGTTTTGCCAGCTCCGGGGGGCGCCTGCAGCAACACCGTGGCTCCGGGCGTGAGGCGTGCACACAGCTCTGGCAGCAGGGGGTCGATCGGGAATGAGCCCGACGGTGCGTTGGCCAACGCCTTGACGCTCAGCTCAGCAGATTGAGAGCGCCCAGAAGCAGGAGGCTGCTGAGAGCGCCAACTGCTGCAAGCAAGCGCACGAATGGCCCGAAGGAGGCTTTGAGAGTGGCCATAAAGAAAACCTTAAAGGCCGAACTCGTTCTGTCTAGCTCAGATGGATGGCGAGGGTGGTAGTCATTTGCACGCCGTTACACCGCTTCGATCAGCGCACGTGGCGGGCGCCATCGACGGGGTGGTACTCCTCGCCAGTGAGTTCCTCGTAAACGATGGCTGGCAGTCCGGTTTCGAACATCGTCTGCAGGGCTTCCTTGAGGTAGGGATTCCAGCCCCCGGTGCTCACCTGGCCATGCCGGACCGTCCAGTCCCAGGTGCCCTGCAGGTCGCGGGGGATCCTTCCTTCGCGGTCACGGCGTGCCACCAGATCGAGAGACTCCACCAAGCCGACCTGGATGGGCTGTTTGCCGTAGGCAGGGGTCAGGCTCAGTTCAAGCCGCACGGGGTCGTCCTTGAGCATGCGCAACCGAAAGCGCGGAGGCAATTTCACGGATTTGATCACCGCTGCCACGATCCGTGTTCGTTGATCCAACTGGGAGTCCCCCTGAGAGTCCTATCGGCACTGTCATGGCCGCCTTGGCTCCAACCTTATTCAGTCGGGGTTCTCCGAGGTCTCCTGATCGTTGCTGAATCGCACGGTCAGGAGATCCTCTTCAGTGAGCCGCCCATCCTGGTCAAGCAGCTCCGGATGCACCGTCACCTTGCCGGTCCGGTCCCGTTCCGGGTGCGCTGCCTTGAAGCCCTGGCCCATCACGCGGAAGGCCTGCCAGAGCAGGAGCACGAATGCTGCGCCGTAAACCAGGGGAAACAGGCTGTTGAGCATGGGATGCGTAGGGCCGGACTGGTCGCTGTCTGAGGCTTCATCACCATCATGGGGCCCTCACCGTCGCAGCGGTTGCATCAAGTCACGTCTTCGGCGATCAAAGTCGCATTTGCGTCAGCGTCGCTGCCTACGGTCAACGGGATCAGTAGCGCCCTGTGGTGATGCTCATGCTTGCAAGCCGATCGATTCCTGTACTGATGTCGGCTGCGGCGCTTGCACTGCCGTTGTCCCTGCCGCAGGGGGCCAGGGTTGTTCGCGCCGAGCCGGGCCGGGCTGAGCGTCTTGGCGCCCGATCCTTCGTCGCGGATGCCGTGAAACGCAGCGGGCAGGCGGTGGTCACCCTGGAAACCCAGCGCACGGTGCGCAGCGCTGGGCGTTCCGTTCTGCCGCCAGGGCTGATGCAGGATCCGTTCTTTCGACGCTTCTTCGGTTCCCGTGGAGGGGTGGGGCCACGCTCTCGGATCGAACAGGGGCAGGGGAGTGGCGTGATTTTCGATGCCTCCGGTCTGGTCCTCACCAATGCCCATGTGGTGGAAAATGCTGAGCAGGTGACTGTCGGGTTGCCCGATGGACGACGGGTCTCCGGCCAGGTGCTGGGCCAGGACAGCATCACTGACCTGGCTGTGGTGCGACTCAACCAGGCGGGGCCCTGGCCCACAGCTCCCCTGGGCGATTCCGATGCACTCCAGGTGGGTGACTGGGCGATTGCCGTGGGCAATCCTTTTGGCCTCGAGAACACGGTGACCCTTGGAATTGTCAGCAATCTGAACCGCAACGTCTCCCAGCTCGGGATCACCGGAAAACGCCTGGATCTGATCCAGACCGATGCGGCCATCAATCCCGGGAATTCCGGAGGTCCCCTCCTGAATGCATCCGGAGAGGTGGTGGGCATCAATACCCTCGTGCGTTCAGGCCCCGGCGCAGGTCTCGGGTTTGCGATCCCGATCAACCGGGCACGGGTGATCGCCCGTCAGCTGACCACGACCGGGAGTGTGAGTCATCCGATGGTTGGCGTTGGTCTTTCGCCTGTGCCGGCACCCAGGCCTGGTGCTCCCTTCGCAGATGGTGCGGTGGTGCGCACCCTTGTCCCCGGCGGACCTGCGGCCCTCGCCGGCCTTCAGGTGGAGGACATCATCGTGGCCATCGGCGGGGCGTCCGTCAGGACCCCGGCCGATGTCGTCACAGCCGTCGACCGCCATGGGGTGAACCGGCCCCTGCAGGTGCGGGTGCGCCGCGGAGATCGACGGCTGTCTCTCACCGTCACCCCCGTTGAGATGCAGATGCTGCTGCGTTGATGGGCTCAGGCGCCTTTTTTGCGCTTGGCCTGCTTCTGTTTCTGTTTCTCCTGATTGGCCTTTCTCTTGGCTTCCTTGGCTGCGGCGGCTTGCTGTTCGCGGGCCAGAGCGGCTTCCTCGTCTTTCTTCTGCAGGTAGTAGTTGTAATCGCCCCGGTACAGGACCAGCTCGCCATCCCTCAATTCGACGATGCGATTGGCCACGCGGGAGATGAAGTAGCGGTCGTGTGAGACCAGAAGCGCCGCGCCTTCGTAGGCGCAAAGTGCACTCTCAAGCATCTGCTTCGCGGGGATATCCAGGTGATTGGTGGGCTCATCCAGCACCAGCAGGTTGCAGGGGGTGAGCAGCATCAGTGCCAGTGCCAGCCTGGCCTTCTCGCCACCGCTCAGCTTGCCGACCTCCTTGAACACGCTGTCATTGCTGAAGCAGAAACTGCCGAGCAGCGAGCGCACCTGCGTCTGCGTCCAGTCGGGGACCGCTTCGAACATGGTGTCGATCACGGTTTTCTCGAGATCGAGTGCCTCGGCTTGGTTCTGTTCGAAGTAGCTGGCGATGATGTTGTGTTCACCAAGACCGGCCAGGCCGTCATCGGGGGATTCCAGGCCCATCACCAGACGGAGCAACGTCGACTTCCCGGCCCCGTTCGGGCCCACGAAGGCGATGCGATCACCGCGTTCCACCTCAAGCTCCGCACCAAGGAAGAGGATCTGATCTCCATAGGCATGGGTGAGGTTGGTGATGCGAGCCACCTCCCGACCTGATCGGGGCGCCGGCGGGAACTGGAAGCTCGGCCCGCTCACCGATTCGATCGGGGCATCCACCAGTTCGACTTTCTCCAGCTGTTTCTCACGGCTTTTGGCCTGGGTGCTGCGGGTGGCACTGGCGCGGAATCGATCGATGTAGGCCTGCTGCGTGGCGATCTCCTTCTGTTGGCGTTCGTAGGCCGCCTGGGTCGCCTCCCGTTCCTGTGCCTTCTGCTCGAGGTGGGCGGTGTAGTTCCCCAGGTAGGCGCGGGAGATTCCCCGCTCTGTGCTGACGATCTGATTGCACACCCTGTCGAGAAAGGTGCGGTCGTGGCTGATCACCACCAAGGCCGCGCTCTGCTCCGTCAGGTAGCCCTCCAGCCACTGAATCGTGTCCACATCCAGATGGTTGGTCGGTTCATCCAGCAGCAGCAGGTCAGGATCCTGCAGGAGGATCTTGCCCAGGGCGATTCGCATCTGCCAGCCGCCCGAGTAATCGGCCACGGTCCGATCAGCGCCCTCCGCTGTGAAGCCGATGGTGGGCAGCAGCTTGTCGATCTTGGCCTCCAGTTCATAGCCATGCAGGGCTTCGAACCGGGATTGCAGCCGCCCCAGCTCATGGATCAGGGCGTCGAGGTGATCGGGATCCGCCGCCGCCTTCTCCGATCCCATGTCCGCTTCCACCATGCGCTGGCGGTTCAGAACGTCTGCGGCCTCCCCAAAGGCCTGGAAGAGTTCCTCCCGCACGGTGCGGCGGGGGTCAACATCGAATTCCTGCTGGAGATAGGCAATCCTCGGTTCGCCCTGACGGACCACCTGACCCGATGAGGGCTCTTCGATCCCGGCGATCAGGCGGAGTTGTGTGGACTTCCCGGCACCGTTGACGCCCACGAGGCCAATCCGATCACCGGCCTTGACTTCCCAGGTGACATCGCGAAGCACTTCCCCAGTGGGGTAGATCTTGCCGACGCGCTCCAGTCTCAGCACACGGATAGGGGGGATCAGCAGGCATCATCCCGCGCGGGGGGCACCAGGCAGACTGAGGCGGAGGTCAGAGGAGCCCAAGGGCCATGCGGCGACTGGAACAGGTGACGGCACTTGTGGTGGCGGCAGGCCTGGCGATCGTCAGCTACTGGTTGTTCTTCAGCTGGGCCGGTGGGGGCGGCTATAGCCGTCAGAGGCAACGATCCTCCATGGAAGTGACCGCTCCCTCGGGAGCGGTCGGCGCGGGGATCCAGGCATCAGAGCAGGTTGACGGTTGAGCCGCCAGGGCGTTGCTCAGAGGCCTCCGCGGGCCTTGATCAGCCATTGCTTGGTGAGGTCGTCGTCGAGGCCGGCGATGTGGCTCTTCACGTCCTCGGCTGTGACGGGGAGTCCCAGGGTGCTGCCCAGTTCGCAGATCGTGTCGATGGCACCTGCAGGGTTTTGCAGAGCCTGGCGGAAGAGGCCGTTGGTCAAGGTCTGGTCACTTTCGATCCGGCGATAGAGCTCGGCTGCATTGCTCATGATCGTGATGTCGAGACGACTTCACGATATTCAGAATTTGGAGCGGGGCTTTCGGGCGGCTGGCTTCGGAGCCAGGTTCGATCATCGTCCGGCTTGCTCAGGCTGCGAGATCGAGATCCGTCTCGCGCAACCCTGCCGCTGAGGCGTCCTCCATGCTGCGCGCATCCATGCAGAGAACTTTGCGGAGCTGGGCATAGTTCGCTGCCTGCGAGTCGCGCCCATCCTCAACGGCGCCGAATTCAGCGCGTTGCAGCACATGGTGCAGATGCGTCAGCAGATAGGTGCTGATCACCGCCGACACGAGCACATCACCGTTGTCCTGGCTGCGTCGGCGTGTGGTGCGGGCCCGCGAGGCTCTCCGGCGGGGGGGCGTCTTGGGAAGTTCGGGGATGGAAGGTCCTGACGTTCCGCTCGTTCCGGTGCTGGTCGTTTTGCTGGTTGATCGGGGCATGGGCTCTCCGAACGGGGACGCAGGGTGCTGAAGCGTGACCACAGCATAGTGCTGGATACTATCCTTGCGCATCCGACTACACTTTTCAGTACCTGTGCTGATCTCTGGGGCATGGCCACTCGCCAAACCTCATCCAGTGGAAAGCCGAAATCCCC
>JBGKDM010000186.1:0-1961 GCA_042954165.1 Synechococcus sp. | reverse complement strand
AATGACGCAATCAGCTTTGTTGCAGAAGCGCACTCCACTCCGACGAAACTGGATGGGAGACATGCCTTTTCCGGTTCAGCCAATCGACCGGGCTGATGCTTAGGGTTTGGATTCGGCTGCGGGTGAAGCTTCCATCGTTGGTCTGTTTGCCGAGCTGATTCCCACCCTGGGCCTGGGCTTCCTGATTGGACGCCTGCGGCCGGCGTGGACCCGCCCTCTGGCCACACCCCTGGTGCGTTTCGGCGTCCCCGTCAGCGTGATGGGACTGCTGCTCAAAGGAGGGATTCATTCGGATCTCGCCTTGATCGCATTGTTTGCCGCGAGTGCGATTGCGGCATGGATGCTGATGATCCAGCTGGTTCCGCGTCAGATCCGGCCCGTCGTTCATCCCACGCTCCAGATCGGCTCCGCCCTCGGCAACACGGCCTATTTCGGGATCCCCGTGGCGCTTGCCCTGCTCCCGAGCGATGCCTTGCCGGTGAGCATCGGCTATGACCTGGGCGCCACCCTTCTGGCCTGGAGTCTTGGGCCGTTCTGGTTGCGGCGCGGCACGTCTCAAGACGACTCCACTCTCCCGCAAGCCACGGCCGCTGATGGACACAGACTTCTGTCTGAATTGATCGGCCATCTGTTCGCCAGCCCCGCCAGCCGCGGCTTGATCGGAGCCCTGATTGTTCAGGTGACTCCCTGGCAGACCGAGGTGGCGGCAGCACTCTGGATGCCCTCCCGCTTTGTGATCAGCCTGGCGCTGGTGGTGGTGGGCATGCGATTGGGAGCGCTTGAAGACCATTCGGATGCAGCGGCCATTGCAGCGGCCAGCAGGCCAGCCAAGACCCATGCCGGTGACGATGACCTGCGCAACGCCCTGCTGAGCAAGTTGCTTCTCTTTCCTGCCTGGATCGGACTGTTGAGTTGTTGTCTCCCTTTCATGCCCTTGACCCGTCAGGCCCTGGTGCTTCAGGGGGCTGCGCCGGCAGCGATTTCGGTGCTCTTGATGGCTGAAGAGGCTGGTCGGGGCACCACGCAGGCAGCCCGGTTGATTCTGCTGAGCACCATGCTGGCTCTGGTCAGCGTGCCGCTCTGGTGGTTCGTGATTCTGCGGCCGCTCGGAACACTCGGAACGTCAGGTTGATTCGCGGCGTTGTGATGCGTTTTCGCGTTGGCAGGGCGTGCATCCAGTCGCGCTGACAGGACGGATCCATCACAAGAAGATCACCATCGGCAAGCTCAAGGGCATGTCGTGCCTGCCCCTGGCGTTGGCGCAACTGAAAGGTTCGGGTGGCGCCGAGCGACAGGGAGGCAATCGGCTGGCTGGAATCAATCTCTGCTTCGTCATCGGCATGCCAGCCCATCCGGTCGGCTCCGTTGCGGTAGCAGTTGAACAGGCAACCGTTGAATTCGGCATCACAGTGATCACGGACGGCCGCGAGAAGCGGTAGGAACCAGCCGGGCCATCCCTGACCGTGATGAATCACCCCGCTGTAGCGGTACGACACGTCGGTTTCCGCCAGAAATGCCGCCAACCTGGGCGTGGCATGGCGTTTGCCATACACCAACACCTCAGGTTGTTCCCAGGGCAACCGGGTCTGCAGATGCGTCTGCCAGACCCGAGCGTCCGCAGCCGAAAGCCAGGCGCGGTGCAATCGCCAGGGCAAGCCCGTCATCTCATGACCGTCGCAGGATCGCCACCATGGTGATGTGTGATGCCTGCCTGCCGTGATCGAAGCCAGCTCACATGCCTCCATCCTGATCCGCTCCCTGTTGCGTCCCCAGGCCTACCCCCATCCGGTGACGTCGGTGAACGTGATCGAAACCCACATCTCCTGGATCCTGCTGACCGGATCTGTCGTCTACAAGCTCAAAAAGCCAGTGAGCATGGGGTTCGTCGAGGCGTCTCGCCTCGATCAACGGTTGCACTACTGCCGGGAGGAACTGCGCCTCAACCAACGTCTGGCCCCGCA
>JBGKDM010000185.1:0-1629 GCA_042954165.1 Synechococcus sp. | reverse complement strand
GAATGGACAGATGCAGTCGCAATCTCTGGAGCAGGTCGCTGATTCCCAGCGACGACAGCCAGAAATCATTGGCGCCCGCATCGAGACAGACTTCCCGCCCTTCGACACTGTCGACGTGAACATCCAGCAAGACCGGAATTGACCCAAAACAGGCACGGAGATCGGCAATCCGATGCGCCTGATCAGTGGCAAGAATTGCAATCACAGGGGTGGCACCATTCACTGCTGAACCGGAAACCCCTGCGTCCCAGTGACGCGGCTGATACCCAGAGGCTTCCAGACGGGGCGCCAAGTCGACCGCCGGATCACCAACCAGAAGCACAACATCACCCTCCGGCATCACACCTCCGACTTCGCAGCGTCTGGTTTGGCCACGTGGGGCAGTCCCCAACCAAGTTTGTTGCGCAGAACCTGAAAGAACTCATGGTCGGCGAGACGCACGAAACGGACCGGATGCTCACTGCGTCGGATCAGCACCCTGTCTTCAGGCCAGACATAACAGCCGGCACTGCCATCCACCACCATGATCAGGCGTTCCGGCGTTGCTGGAAACACCGTGACAGGTTCCTGATCACTGAACACCAGCGCGCGAGATGCCAATGAATGCGGAGCAATGGGTGTGAGTTGAAGAACGGGGCACTCCGGTGTGATCACCGGCCCTCCGGCACTGAGGGCATAGGCCGTCGAACCCGTGGGGGTGGAAAGAATCACCCCATCCGCGGAGATATCCACCGGTGCGTGACGGCCGATGGCGATCTCGAAATGGCACATGCTCGTGAGAGGCTCCCGGTGCAGCGCCATCTCATTGAGACAGAGAGCCTCCCAGCGACGCTGATCGCCCCGCATCACGCTCACCACCAGATTGGCCCGTTCTTCGATGGTCCACTGCTGCGTGAGGATCTGCTCCAAGGCCTGATCGAGATTGTCCAGGTAGGCCTCGGCCAAAAATCCCAGATGCCCGGTGTTGATGGTGAGAATCGGAACCCCCACAGGTGCGGTCTGCCGGGCCGCCGATAGGACCGTGCCATCGCCTCCAAGCACGATCGCCAGAGCCATCGAGGGATCGAAGCCCTCTGGAACGCAGGCGTTGTAGCCCAGCATGCGGAGATGCTGGTCAGGATTGGCGAACCCGACCATGCCACCGGAGCTGCTGGCCCGGACCACCGCGTGGTCAGCACGTTCAAGACGCTCCTGAATGACCTGGGCGGTCTCAACAGCCAGAGGCTTGCCGTCATTCACGATCAGTCCGACTTTGGGCACCGACCGGGACCAGACCACGACAACGGCACTTTATGAGAAACCGATTACCGGTTTCCTCAGCCGCGCGAAATTGATGCAGCTCAACACCGCTCCTCGGCGATGGTGCAACCCTCAGAACTGCTCCAGAAAGCGCAGATCACTGGTGTAGAGCCTGCGGATGTCATCAATCCCGTGCCTGACCATGCAGAACCGTTCCACACCGAGACCGGCAGCGAAACCGCTGTAACGCTCAGGATCAAGTCCTAAGCCCTCCAGAACAGCAGGGTCGACCATGCCGCAGCCCATGACCTCGAGCCAGCGACCGCGCCACTGCACGTCCACCTCGGCAGAAGGCTCCGTGAAAGGGAAATAGCTTGCACGGAAGCGCAC
>JBGKDM010000184.1:0-13812 GCA_042954165.1 Synechococcus sp. | reverse complement strand
CCTGCACCCGCGTGGCAAAGGAGGATTCGGAGGTCGTCGGTTGCTGATCCACAATTCTCCATGCGAACTGCGGACGTTCCCAGAGCGCAAGAAGACGCGGCGATGAACTCACCTGAAGTTTGAGCTGAAGACGCGTTGCAGCGGATTCACTCCGTGCCCGGATCAAGGGCAGCTGATCCTGAACGCCATCCCAGCTGATAACAGTGGCACTGGATTGCAGGTCGCCGTCAACGAGACCAGGGCTCGGATCAGCGGCGGATTGAATCAGGTGGCCAAGCTTGTCGCGTTTCGCAGCCAGATACTCGGCATTGTGATCGCCGGGATGAATGACAAGGGGGACGCGATCCACCACTTCGAGGCCATAACCACCGAGGCCTGCGATTTTCCGGGGGTTGTTGGTCAGAAGCCTCAGTCTGTGAATTCCAAGGTCGCTCAGGATCTGAGCGCCGACGCCGTAATTGCGTAGGTCCGCCGGAAAGCCGAGTTTCTCGTTGGCCTCGACGGTGTCGAGCCCGCCATCCTGAAGGCTGTAGGCCTTGAGCTTGTTGATCAGACCGATTCCACGACCCTCCTGACGCAGATACACCACAACGCCCTCGCCCTCAGCTTCGATCCGACGCAAAGCAGCCTCAAGCTGGGGCCTGCAATCGCACCGTAAGGAGCCGAAGGCATCCCCGGTCAGACATTCCGAGTGCATTCGAACCAGAACAGGTTCTTGAAGCCGGGTCGGATCGCCCTTGACGATCGCCACATGCTCACTGCCATCAAGCTGGTTTCGATAACCGATGGCCTTGAACTCCCCGAAGGCGCTCGGCAACGACGCGTGGGCCTGACGGACGACAAAACGCTCGTTCTCAAGCCTGTAGCGGATCAGATCGGCAATGCTGATCAACCGCAGATTCCATTGATCGGCGTAGTCGCGCAGCTGCGGCAGACGGGCCATGGATCCGTCGGCATTCTGAATTTCGCAGATGACGCCTGCCGGGATCAGGCCGGACAGGGCCGAAAGGTCAATCGCCGCCTCCGTATGCCCGGCACGCTTGAGCACCCCTCCCTGACGGGCTCGAAGGGGGAAGATGTGGCCCGGGCGGCGGAGGTCGGACGGTCGTGCGTCGGCCTGCAGTGCGACCTGAATGGTGCGGGAGCGGTCTTCCGCCGAAATTCCAGTGGAGACTCCATGCTCGGGGCCCGCATCGATGCTCACCGTGAACGCGGTCTGGTTGGCATCCGTGTTGCGATCCACCATGAGCGGAAGATCGAGGGCATCGAGCTGATGCCCCTCCATGGCCAGACAGATCAACCCCCTGGCATGGGTGGCCATGAAATTGATCTGATCCGGCGTCGCGAACTGGGCAGCGCAGATCAGATCGCCTTCGTTTTCCCGTCGTTCGTCATCCACAACCACCACGCATTCACCATTTCGGATCGCGGCGAGGGCATCGGGAATCGAATCGAACCGAACGCTCTGCGTAGCGTCAGCGGCGGTGGTGTTGCTCAGGGTTCTTGAGAAGACGTCAGTCTTTCCCCATTATCGACATCGGTACGATCAGCCTTTGCCACCAGGCCATGCAGACCAACCCCTCACTGCCGGCAACCCATGCTTCAGGTGGAGAGGTGAACCGGGTTGCAGTCATCGGCGCCTCCGGCTATGGCGGTCTGCAAACGCTGAGGCTTCTCCAGCGACATCCGAATTTCGCCATCACCTTTCTGGGCGGTGAACGCAGTGCCGGAAAACGATGGAGCGACATCTGTCCATTCCTGCCGCTGGCGGATGACCCAGTGGTTCAGGCACCGGAGCCGGAACGCATCGCCGCAGCTGCCGATTTTGCAGTGCTCAGCCTCCCCAACGGCCTGGCGAGTGGCATGGTCCCGGCTCTTCTTGAGCGGGGCGTGCGGGTCGTGGACCTGTCGGCTGACTACCGCTATCGCTCGCTCGATGCATGGTCGGAGGTCTATGTGCAGGAAGCGAAGACCACGCAGAGACGTGATGCGGATCTGTGCCAAGAGGCGGTCTATGGACTGCCGGAATGGCATGGGCCCGACATCGCCCAGGCGCGTCTGGTGGCAGCACCGGGGTGTTTCCCGACCACCAGCCTTCTCCCCCTGCTTCCCTTCCTCAAACAGGGTCTGATCGAGACCGATGGTCTGATCATCGATGCCAAGACCGGCACATCAGGTGGAGGCCGCGCTGCCAAGGAGCATCTGCTGCTTGCAGAAGCCTCGGAATCGATCATGCCCTACGGCGTCGTCGGCCATCGGCACACCTCTGAAATCGAACAGATCGCCAGTTCCGTGGCCGGTTGTGCGATTCAACTGCAATTCACCCCTCATCTGGTGCCGATGGTGCGAGGGTTGCTGTCAACGGTGTATGCACGCCTGCGGGATCCCGGCCTGACCGCCGACGACTGCACAACGGTTCTTGAGGCGGTCTACCGCCATCACCCCTGTGTGCGGGTCCTGCCGGTGGGAACCTATCCAGCAACAAAGTGGGCAAAGCACACCAACCAGGCCCTGCTCTCGGTTCAGGTGGACGCACGCACCGGCCGGCTGGTGCTGATGAGTGCCGTCGACAACCTGATGAAAGGTCAGGCGGGTCAGGGGGTGCAGTGTCTCAATCTGATGGCTGGCCTTCCGTCGACGGCAGGACTGCCACTGGAACCGTTTTATCCCTGACGCCGCCAGACAGCTCCCTGCAGGGCAACGGCCCAGGGGAGCAAGCGGTGCTCTTGCCTGTGAATGCGGGATGCCAGCGATTCATGCGTGTCTCCAGCAAGAACCGGAACCGCGGCCTGGGCGATCACCGGGCCTGTGTCGACATCCCTGGTGACCAGATGGGCTGTGCAGCCAGAGATCGAAACACCGGCGGCCAGAGCCTGTCCCACGGCGTCCAGTCCCCGGAAGCTGGGCAACAGCGATGGGTGGAGATTGATCAGACGATCCTCGAAGGCCCCGATCAGCACGGGGGTGACGATGCGCATCCAACCAGCCATCACGACACCATCCACACCCGCGTCCTTGAACCGCGCCACGAGTGCGTGATCGAGATCCTCTCGTGTGGTGTAACGACGATGGTCGAAGGTCTCGCAAAGGATGCCGAGACGCTCAGCTCGAGCCTGGGCTCCGCAGCCTTCGTTGTTGACGACAAGAAGTTCAACGCATGCATCGAGGGTTTGGCCGCAGGCTGCGGCAAGGGCCTCAAAATTGGACCCATTCCCCGACGCCATCACAGCAAGACGCAGCGGCGTCTCAAAACGGGGCCAGGCTCCGATGGCAGGTGCGATCAGTGAAGACTGACTTTCACCTGGTTCGTGAGCACTGTGGCTAGGGTTCGAGAAAGCGGGCATTACGGCCATGTCCCATCTGTCCATCCTGCCCACCGCTCTGTCCGACCCTGAGCGACTGGCTGACGTGCTGGTCTCCGAGGGCTATGACGTCGAACGCAACGGTTATCTCAGAGGATTCGGAGGCGACCGTCAAGCCTTCACCCTGAAAGCGACCAGTGCCTCAGGAATTCATCTTGCCTGGACGACGTCAGCGGATGGCTCAGCTCTTGAGCTGCTCGCAGATCTTGAACGGCAGGGAGCTGCAGGGATGTTCCAACAACGCCTCCAGAGGATTGTTCGTCTCTACGCGCTGTCCAAAGCGCTGGATACGGTGAACACCTCGCCGCTTCTTCAGGGTGCTCACACAGACTGATCGGACGGCAGATTCGTCCATGCACATCTGCCTCGACCTGCGAGAGCCAGCATCGCAGACTCTTCAGGTCAGCATGCGGTGGACTCCCTCCAACCCACGTCTGACCTGGCAGCTGCCCGTATGGACCCCAGGCTCCTACACCGTTCGGGATCCCTCCCAACACCTGCACAGCCTCAGCCTTCACCAGGGTGATCGACGCCTTCATCCGACCCGACTGTCGCCATCGCGATGGAGCATTGACCTTCAATCTCTTGAAGCGGTCTGTCTGCGATACCGGATCGAAGCCCGTCAGCTGACGGTCCGCACCTGTCACCTCGATCCTGAGTTCGCTTCCCTGTGTCTCTCCGCCGTCGCGATGGAGGTGGGCGGTTTCCGCTGGCAGCCTCACACGCTTGAGATCTTGCATCCCGATGCCTGGAGGGCGTTTGTGCCCCTGCCGACCCGCAACGGCCGATGGGTCGCTGATGACTTTGATCAACTGGTGGACAGTCCTGTCCATGCCGGAGATCTCAACGAGATCCCTTTTCAGGTGAACGGTTGCCGTCACAGCCTCCTGCTGATCGGATCACCGCCGATGGACTGGCCCAGGTCCCTCGTCGATGACATCGAAGCGGTCTGCGCTGCCGCTTGCACGCTGATGGGAGGCGACCCTCCTGCAGGGAACCGCTATCAGCTGGTCATTCAGATGTTGGATCAGGGCTATGGCGGCCTTGAGCATGACCATGGCGCCGTGCTGCAGTTCTCATGGCCCCTGCTGGCCAAAGCGGATGGGTATCGCCAGCTTCTGCAACTTGTCGGTCACGAGTACCTGCACCAGTGGAACGTTCGCCGGCTGCGTCCCAAGGAATACGTGCCCTATGACCATGGCCGCCCGGTGATCAGCGATGGACTCTGGTTCGCTGAAGGGATCACCAGCTACTTCGACCTGGCCCTGCCCCTGCTGGCAGGACAATCAGACCGGACAACCCTGCTCTCGGATCTTGCCAAGGACCTCTCCCACGTTCTGCTGAATCCTGGGCGAACGATTCAATCGCTGGCCGACAGCTCCCGTGAGGCGTGGGTTCGGCTTTACAAGAGCACGCCGGCAGGTGCACAGACCCAGATCAGCTACTACAAGCTGGGCACAGCTCTGGCGTTCTGCCTGGATGTTGAACTCCGAGCTGCAGGATCCTCGCTTGCTTCAGTCTTGCGGGAACTCTGGACGCGATTCGGCCCCAACCGTCGTGGCTATGGCCGTTCCGACATCCAGGACATCATCCGTGAAACCAACGCCGGTCTTGCTGACAGGCTCGATCACTGGCTGGATGAAACCGACAGCCTTCCGATTGAGACGTGTGTCAGACAACTTGGCCTGTCGCTGGTTCAAGTGCCTGGCCAGATGGATTCAACCGGCCTCACACTGATGGATTCCAGCCGCGGGGTTGTCATCAAACAGGTGAGTGACGGCAGTCCAGGCCAACGGGCGCAACTGGTGGCCGGCGATGAACTTGTAGCTGTTCGGGGCCATCGCTTATACAGCGCTGATCAGTGGCCATCGCTAATCAAAGGTGAGTCAACCATGTCCATCACCTATGCACGTCGAGGACGGCTGGAAGAAACACGGTTGATTCAAATGCCACCTGAACACAAAGCGCTCACATTGGAATGGAACCCTCAGGCCTCCGACCACGACAAGACTCTGCGTGACCAATGGTTCGAGATTCTTTAAAACAACCAAGCAGATTGAATCGATCACGCCTCGATCAACGAACCGGCCTGGTCGCGATTGGGGTTGTCGGAGTGGGCATCAGCCTGAGCAGCGCTCTGTGGATCGGTGTGACCGACGCCGTTCAACCCATCGTGAGTCCGTCATCGGCAACGGAAGCGCGTCTGAGCGCCGTCACCATGGCAAGCCCGACTCGCGTCGTGAATCCATCGCAATCACGACCACCGGAACCCCCGGATGCCACGCAGTGGTCATCACCCCTTGGTCAGGAATGCGCTGACGCCGACAACAACATCAAGGAGAAGCTGAACCGGCTCAAAGCCAAGCTTCCCGATGTTCGTCAACGCGTTGCAATCGATTCAAGCAACTACGGAAAGCGTTATCACGAGAATCCCTGGCAAGAACCGATCAATCCCAACCCCCGGGTTGTCGTTCTGCATGAAACATCACACTCACTGAGTTCGGCGGTCAATACGTTTCAGACCCACCATCCCAACGATGCCGATCAAGTCAGCTACCACACTCTGATCAGTCGGAACGGAGAAATCGTCGATGTGGTGGATCCGCTGTATCGCGCCTTCGGAGCTGGTTACTCAGCTTTTCTGGGTGAGTGGGCGGTGACAAATCCCCATCTCATGGGCTCAGTCAACAATTTTGCCCTGCATCTCAGTCTTGAAACTCCCAGGGATGGCTACACCGGTGCATTCACCCACAGCGGTTACACAGCGGCGCAATACGACGCCCTTGCGGTGGTCCTTGACGACTGGATGGAACGATTCGGCATCGACGTGAAGGCAATTACAACCCACGCTCACGTTGATCTCGGGGGAGAACGGGGCGACCCTCGCAGCTTCGAGTGGGACGAGCTTCAGAAGCGGATGACAGCCCTCGATCGGCTCTGTTGAGTCAGATCGCAGAAGACGAGTCCTCATCCAGACTGGTGTAGATCAGAGCATGAAGAATCGGGTCCTGCATGTAGCGAAGAATGCGTGAGGGATAGTCAAGTTTTCCGTTGTGCAAGTAGGCAAGAATTGCGATGGCTTTGGCGTCCTTGAACGAAGAACTGGCCGATAGCGCTCGCGTTGCCGGGAGTGACAGTTCTGCTTTGAGCCGATGAAGCTTCGCTGCCAGAAGAGCGATGTTCTGCTCAGGATCAAGAAGACGAACGCGGGCTTCGGTGATCTGATGATGGGTGGGTTTGTCGGGCAGCAGACCCTGGTGAATGAGTTCACTGATCCCAAGCTGGGCGGGACCATGGGTGGAGACCAAACCCGAGTGGGCCACGAATGGAAGACTTTCGCCTGGCTTGGAATGCTGAATTTCGTCGTAGAGGATGCCGGTGAGCAGCATCGGGTTGAGATGACGGGCCTCCGCTTCACGAAGAATGGTGGGCTTCAACTCGGTTAACCGCGTCAGGGTCATCGAGCGGATCAGGTCAACCTGGTCGACCCCTTCCGTGAACAGCTGAGCGAGCCGGGTCTGCGGACCATGGACACCAAAGCGACGTTGCAGGGTCTGAAGTTCGTCCGCCGTGAACACGGTGGGATCAACCTGCCGTTGCAGCAGAAACTCAGGTGATGACTCTCTCGCCATCTGGGCATCGATGATCTTGCCGATCGGGGTTGGCGTGCTCGCGAAACGGACGAGGACAACAAATCCGGTGATGGCCAGTGCCGATGCGGAAAAAAAGCGGGGCGCAAAGGCGAGACGGAGCACGCAACCGAGTGGGGCCATCGATAGACGCTAGCCGTGCTGTCGCTGTTCGCTGGAATCATTGGAAAACACCGATACCTTCGAGCGGAGAGCGGCCTTGGACACCAGAAATGAGCTTCCCGGATTTCTGCGCCAACGACACGCAGGTGCAGTGGCAGCGCTTTTGTGAGCTCATCTGGTTTCACGATGATCTCGGCATGTGGCTTGATATCAGCCGCATGCATCTGAACAGTGATGCTCTCGACGCATTGCGACCACGGTTCGACGATGCGTTCCAGGCGATGACAGCGCTTGAAGAGGGCGCCTATGCCAATGGCGATGAACAGCGCCAGGTGGGTCACTACTGGTTGAGAAAGCCTTCACTCGCCCCGGATCCAGCTGTTCAGGCTCACATCAGTGCCGAAATCGATGACATCGAATCGTTCGCCAGGGCGATTCTGAACGGTGAGATCAAAGCTCCGAACGGCAAGCCTTTCACGGATGTGCTCTGGATCGGCATCGGGGGGAGTGGACTGGGACCCCTGCTGATGGTCAAGGCTCTTCAACAGAACGGTGCAGGTCTGCCCTTCCACTTCTTCGATAATGTCGACCCCAACGGCATGAGCCATGTGCTGGCAGGGATCGGCGAGGCGCTGCCGACCACGCTCGTCGTCACCGTCAGCAAATCCGGAAGCACACCGGAACCCAATCTGGGCATGGAACAGGCACGCCATCGTGTCGAGGCTTGCGGTGGGCAATGGGCCGGCCAGGCTGTCGCCATCACCATGGCGGACAGCAAGCTTGATCAGCTGGCCCAGCAGGAAGGATGGGTCAAACGGTTTGACATGTTCGACTGGGTGGGCGGTCGAACGAGTATCACGAGTGCGGTTGGCCTGCTGCCCGCTGCACTGGTCGGTGCGGACAGTCGTGAGTTCCTCGCCGGAGCCGCGCAGATGGATGAAGCCACACGCCTGGCTGATCTCGAACGCAATCCCGCGGCTCTGATGGCTGCGTCCTGGTTTGTGGCGGGGGAGGGACAAGGAAAGCGAGACATGGTCGTTCTGCCTTACCGGGACCGTCTTGAGGTGTTCAGCAGATACCTTCAACAGCTGGTGATGGAGTCCCTCGGAAAACGCCTCGATCGTGACGGCACTGTCGTCCACCAGGGCATCGCCGTTTACGGCAACAAGGGTTCAACCGATCAGCACGCCTACGTGCAGCAGTTGCGGGACGGTGTTGACAATTTCTTCGTCACCTTCATCGAGGCACTGCACGACAGTGATGAGATTCCGGCGATCCATGGGAAGTCAACCGGCGATTTTCTTGATGGTTTTCTCCAGGGAACACGCGCAGCGCTCACCGAGGGAGGACGTCAGAGCATCAGCATCAGCATGCGTCGATTTGATGCCCGTCGTCTTGGCGCCCTTGTCGCACTGTTCGAGCGAGCGGTGGGGCTGTACGGCGAACTGGTCAACATCAATGCGTACCACCAGCCTGGTGTCGAAGCAGGCAAGAAAGCAGCCGCTGCAATCCTGACTCTCCAGGACAAGGTTGAATCCGTTCTCTCCGACGGCCAGTCACGCTCCGTCACTGAGGTTCAGGCCGCCGTGGGCGATGGTTCGGCGGAAGCCATCTTCTGGATCCTGCGTCACCTGACGGCGAACAACCGTGGTTACGCCGCCCAGGGAAGCTGGGATGCTCCAGCTTCCCTGAGGTTCACGCGGTCGTAGACCGAGGGGGCTGATCAGGGCACGAGGTTCACCAGTTTTCCTGGCACCACGATCACCCGTTTCGGGGCCTGCCCCTCCAGCCACTTCTGGGCTACCTCACTCTCGAGTGCCAGTCGTTCAAGGGTTGCCTTGTCCGCATCGGCAGGAGCCTGGAGGCTGCCCCGCACCTTTCCCTTGACCTGAATCACCAGTTCGATGGTGTCCTTGACGAGGGCTTTGGGATCCAGCTCGGGCCAGCGTTGCTGATGAACACTGCCAGCGCCATCCAGACGATGCCAGAACTCTTCCGCGAGGTGCGGTGCAAAAGGAGCCAGCAAGCGGATCAGCACTGAGAGGGCCTCCTGGCGAACCGATGGATGCACCTGGTCGAGGCATCCACTCAAGGCATTCGACAGTTTCATCAGCTCCGAAATCGCTGTGTTGAACTGAAACTCATCCTTGAGATCGTCACTCACTTCGGCAATCGCCGTGTGCACAGCCCTGCGAACGGTCTGATCCTGATCTGAAAGCTGGTCCGGACGATCGAGAGTCGCCTCCGGCGCCATCGACACTGTGGAAGCCGTATCGGACCCGCAGGATTCCACCAATCGCCAGAGTCTCTGAAGAAAGCGGAACTGGCCCTCGACATCCGCATCGTCCCATTCCAGGTCTTTTTCGGGCGGTGCCTTAAAGAGAATGAACATCCGGGCCGTATCGGCGCCATAGCGGTCGATCACCGCCGCCGGGTCAACCCCGTTGTACTTCGACTTCGACATCTTCTCGAACAGAACATCCAGCGTTCCTCCGTCGTCTGGATCTCTGGGATCAGCCTCATCAGCGACACGGTCCGGAGCGACGTATCGGCCGGTACGGGGGTTCCGGTAGGTGACGGCTTGCACCATGCCCTGCGTCAGCAGACGTTCAAACGGTTCGTCGATGGTGAGAAGTCCACGGTCCCGCAGTGCCTTGGTGAAGAACCGTGCATAAAGAAGATGGAGAATGGCGTGTTCAATTCCACCCACGTATTGCTTAACGGGGAGCCAACGACTGATGGCCTCGGGATTGAAGGGCACATCAACGTTGTGTGGATCTGCAAATCGCAGGAAATACCAGGAGGAACACATGAAGGTGTCCATGGTGTCCGTTTCCCGTCGTGCCGGTTGTCCACAGCAGGGACAGGCGACATTGACCCAGTCATCCAACTGAGACAGTGGTGATCCTCCTCGACCGGAGAGATCAACGTTGCTGGGAAGCGTGACCGGCAACTGCTCTCGCGGCACTGGAACAGATCCGCAGCTGTCGCAGTGAATGATCGGAATCGGGCAGCCCCAGTAACGCTGCCGGGAGATCAGCCAGTCGCGCAGGCGGTACTGAACCTTCGCGTTCGCCCAGCCTTCGGCTTCTCCTTTTTCGGTGATCGCCCGCTTGGCCTGGTCCGAGTGGAGGCCGTTGAACTCGTCGGAATGAATCAGAACGCCAGGTTCAGTCCAGGCCTCACCATCACAGAGATGGTCATCAGCGCCTGAGGGCTTGACCACGGGGCGAACGGCAAGTTCATGGCGACGGGCGAACAGAAAGTCTCTCTGGTCATGGGCGGGGACGCCCATCACGGCTCCTGTGCCGTAATCGGACAGCACGTAATCCGCAATCCACACCGGCAGAGGCTCACCATTGACAGGGTTGGTGACCTCCGCTCCGATTGGGATTCCGCGTTTTGGCTGATCGTCTGCAGTGCGCTCCTCGCTGCTGAGTGAGGCAACGAGGTCTCTGAACGCTGTGACCGCCTCACGATGCTCATCGGAGGTGATCTGATCCACCAGTGGATGCTCCGGAGCCAGCACCACATAACTGGCACCGAACAGTGTGTCGGGCCGGGTGGTGAAGACGGTGACAGCGTCCATGGAGGACGCTGCAGCGCCTTCGCCATGCAGAGGGAATCGAATCTCCGCGCCCTGGGATCGTCCGATCCAGTTGGCCTGCATGGTGCGAACCCGTTCGGGCCAGCCCTTCAGTTGCTCCAGATCATCAAGAAGCGCATCGGCGTAATCCGTGATTTTCAGGAACCACTGGCGCAGAAGACGTTGCTCAACCACAGCTCCTGAACGCCAGGATTTGCCATCGGCATCGACCTGTTCATTGGCGAGCACTGTCTGATCCACAGGGTCCCAATTGACCTGCGCTTCCTTCTGGTAGGCCAGGCCGCCGGCGTGGAGTTCAAGGAAGAGCCACTGGGTCCAGCGGTAGTAGTCGTCGTGGCAGGTGGCCTGCTCTCGGGACCAGTCGATTGAAAGCCCCAGACGCGCCAGTTGACTGCGCATCTGTTCGATGTTGCGGTCGGTCCAGACCGCAGGGTCGATGCCCCGTTCGATGGCGGCGTTCTCCGCAGGAAGACCGAACGCATCCCATCCCATGGGGTGCAGCACCGCATGACCACGCATCCTCTGAACACGGGCGATCACGTCAGTGATGACGTAATTGCGCACGTGGCCCATGTGGAGATTGCCACTGGGGTAGGGAAACATCGACAGCGCATAGAACGCAGGTCGGGGATCCTCGGGATCAGGCGTCCTGTCGAGGTTGCAGTCCTGCCAGTGCTTCTGCCAACGCTCCTCTGTTTCAAGCGGTGCATAACGGCGCTGACCGTTGACGGAATCTGACTGGGGGGATGTCGTCACGGAGGGCACGGACAGGCTTTACCTGCGTGCGATCGTGCCACACCCATATCCCCGCCAAGGAGGGCACACCGCCCTCAGCCGAGAAGACGAATCAGCAGAACAGCCTGACGACTGATCAGGACAGGTTCCTCGGAGGCGGAACGTCGCAGGGCGAGGAACTGGGGGTCCTGCCACTGGAGCACCCCTTCCAGGCTATTCCCATTCATCAGTTCAACACTGATCACGCGCTGATCCCTTGTCCAGGACTGCAGCTGACGCACACCCGGCAGACTGGGGTCGAAACTGGGATCCATTGCTTCCGTTCCTCAGAGGGAATTCATGCTGCAGTTCAGCAAATATCAGGGCCTCGGCAATGACTTTGTCTTAATTGAGGGGCGTAAGGGTGATCTTGACCCCTCGCTGACCTGCCCGGATCCGGCTTGGGTGAGACGGATCTGCGATCGCCGCTTCGGGGTGGGGGCTGACGGCCTCATCTTCGCTCTGCCGCCCGAGGGAGAGGCTGAGCTGAGGATGCGGATCTTCAATGCCGATGGCAGCGAAGCCGAGATGTGCGGCAACGGAATCCGTTGCCTGGCTCGCTTCCTTGCCGATAGCGACGGCGATGCTCCGGGGCGGTCCTGGACAATCGAAACGCCAGCCGGGCTGATCGTTCCTGTCCTTCAGAACGATGGACAGATCCGCGTGGATATGGGGTTGCCGATCCTGGATCCCGGTGGGGTGCCGACGACACTGCCCACGGGACCTCAGGGCATGCCGCAGGGCGAACTGACGGTCGACGGTGAGCTCCTCGCCGTGGCAGCTGTCGGAATGGGCAACCCCCATGTCGTGGTTCCTGTGAATGACCTCGGAACGATTCCGTTTGAGACCTGGGGATCGGCGCTGGAACAGCATCCAGGTTTCCCGGCGAAGACGAACGTCCATTTCCTCCAGGTTCACGGCACCGGCTCCCTGGAAATCCGTGTCTGGGAGCGCGGCGCCGGACCGACCCTGGCCTGCGGCACTGGAGCCTGCGCAACCCTGGTGGCGGCCCATCTCCTGGGTCTGAGTGATGCGGAGGCTGAGGTGATGCTGCCCGGCGGGCCACTTCGGATCAGCTGGCCCGACCAGGGGGGATCCGTGTTCATGACAGGCCCCGCTGAGTCGGTGTTCGATGGCGTGCTGATACCTGAGCTGGTGCCGGCTCCAACGGAGACATCACCATCGCAGCTGGCAGCGACCGCGCCAATGGCTGAAACCACGAACCAGGGAGACGATGCCGAGGTCCCGACCTTGAACTGTTCAAGGGATTGCAGGGATGGTTGCCGTCAACCCGATCAGTGCCTGCGAGCCGAAGCCCAGCAACAGGTGCAATCGCTTCTGGATTCAATGTCGCTGGACACGATGATCGACCTCGCAGCTGACAGCCTCGAACAGCGCACCCGCGCAAGGATCAGCAAGGGACCAGGTGGCTGAGTTCCGATCCACGATCTACCTCGACAGCTGTGCGACTTCACCGCCCAGGAAGGGTGTCGTTGAAGCCATGGCTGAGGTGCAGACCTCAGCCTGGGGAAACCCATCCAGCCTCCATCACCAGGGTGTCGCTGCTGCCGAGTGCCTGGAACGTGCCCGTCTGCAGATCGCTGGGGCCCTCTCGGCATCGCCGGATGATGTGATCTTCACCTCGGGTGCCACCGAGTCCGTGCATCTGGCGCTGACCGGCCTTGCCGGGGAGCAGAAGCCCGCGCGCATCGTCATCTCTGCGGTTGAACATCCTGCCGTTGTGGCCGCTGCCAGACAACTCGAACGACAAGGCTGGGATCTGGCGATCTGGCCTGTGGATGGATTCGGGCAGATCCGTCTTGAATTGCTTCCGTCGTTGCTTGCACCACCGACCCGTCTGGTCTCGTTGATCTGGGGCCAGAGCGAGGTGGGCACCCTCCAGCCGGTGCACACGGTCGGGAACGCCTGTGCGGAACGTGGCATCCCATTCCATACGGATGCGACCCAGGTGCTCAGTCAAGGAACGATCGACTGGAGTTCCCTGCCGGCAACTCTGTTGACGGCCTCCGCGCACAAACTGGGAGGGCCACGCGGCATCGGTTGCCTTCTCACCAGACCTCACATCCGGAGGACGCTGACACCGATGCAGGGTGGCGGAGGTCAGGAGCAGGGCCTCAGGGCAGGAACCCAACCGGTGGCACTGATAGCCGGATTCGCTGAGGCCCTCAGTCAGCTTGATCGTTGGACTCCCTGGGATGGGAGGGACAGGATCTCCCCGTCACCTGCCGAGATCAGCCGCCACCGCGACACGCTTCTCCAGGGTCTGCTCCAGGACCCTCGTCTCACACTCACCGGT
>JBGKDM010000183.1:0-6495 GCA_042954165.1 Synechococcus sp. | reverse complement strand
TCAGGCTCCAGGGCATCGTGCGGGCAAAGCCGTGCTGCTTGAGGCGCGCCGTGCGGCCATCGGCCAGGGGCAGGCTGTCATCGGGCAGGTTGCCGCAGATGGGGAACAGCACGGGTGCACCGCCGCGCACGGACTGACCAGGGGTGAGGAAGCGCTCGAGATCGAGATAGACAACTTCTCGGCCAGCCACTTGCCAGCCGGTCAAAAGACCGCCGCGCTCGGGCACCAGACGGATCAGATCGCCATTCTCTGCGGTGAAGACCGCGTGGTCATAGGGGGCGGTTTCCTGACGCAACGCCATGGCTCAAGGGAGTGTGCCGAGCCATTGGAGCAGCTGCTCGTTAACGATCGATGGCACTTCATCGTGGGGGCAGTGGCCGGCCTCCAGCACCACCTCGGTGGTGGCCGCAGGCGCATGGCGCTGAAAACTGGCGCGCCGGCCGGCGGCATTGATCCAGGGATCCCGGATCCCCCAGAGCAGCAGCAGGGGCGCTCGCAGCTGGGCGAACAGCTCATCGAGGGGCTGACCGCGGGGGATGTCGAACACGGTGCGGAACACCCCGAAGGCGCCGGGGTCGGTTGAGGGGAGCCGGATCGCCTCCACCAGCTCCTCATCCACGTTGGTGCGGTCGATGTACACCTGGTTGAGGGTGCGCCGGATCGTGGCCGGGCGCCGCATGTTCTCGAACAGCAGACGCTGGAGCACGGGGCTCTTGAGCAGGGCCATGCCGATCGTCTGACGGGCGATCGCCCCCCAGCCCTGCGGCTGCCGCTGTTCATCGCTGAAGGGGCCAGCGGCATTGAGCAGCACCACCCCGGCGCAGTCCTCCCCCAGCGCCGCGCCGGCCGCAAGGGCCGCGAAGCCCCCCAGCGAATTGCCTGCGATCACGGTGGGGCGGCCGATGCGTGCGCGGATGTAGGCCGTGAGCTGGTCGCGCCAGAGGGCGCCGCCATAGGTGAGGCCGGCGGGCTTGGCGCTGCGCCCGAAGCCGAGCAGGTCGATCGCATGCACCTCATGGGTGCGGGCGAGCACGGGGATGTTGTGGCGCCAGTGGTCGGTGGAGGCCCCGAAGCCATGCACCAGGAGCAGGGCGGGACGCCGGGCCGCATCCGCCGCGGCCTCCGGCTCAGCCGGCCCGCACTGCAGGCAGTGCACGGGATGGCCCTGATGGCTCCAGGGATCGCAGACCGCCTGGGGGAGGCGCTGGCGCACCAGATCACGCAGCGCATCCGGAGCGGCTTCTGGTGCAAGGGTCACAACAGTTGTCGCCATGGGCGGTGATGCTAAGGATCCCTGCCTGCGCCTGTTTCTTGGACGCATACGCCCTCGGTTACGGCCCCCTCAACGATCCAGCCACCCTGCGCGGCGCCCTGTTCTGGGCCCTGGCGCTCTACGTGCCCCTGAGCGGCCCCTTGGGGAGGTTCGAGGCCAGCCTGATCAACGGTCCCCTCAACGGCGCCTGGCAGCAGGTGGCTCTGGTGGTGAGCAGTCTGCTGCTGGCCTTCGGGGTCGGCCTCGTGGTGCAGCTGCTGATCGGCTGGAGTCTGGGGCCGGGGTGGGGCTCCAGCCTGGCGCTGATCACCGTGGGCTGGAGCCTGTTTCTGCTCGTGGCCCGGCGTGAGGGCCAGGAGCAGGACGACCGGAACTGAGCTGAGCTCAGGCGGCCGTCGCGTCGTCGACGGCCTCACCGCCATCGGTTTTGCTGCCCCCCAGCACCAGCCGCAGCAGCACCGGCGCCAGGAAGGTGGTGCCGATCACCATCAGCAGAATCGCCGCCTCCAGGGAGGGCGACAGCAGGCCGGCACTGGTGCCGAGGCCAAGGAAGATCAGGCCCACCTCACCCCGGGGCATCATCCCCAGGCCCACCACCAGGCGGTTGGTGGGCTGGTCACTGACGAAGGCCCAGCCGGCGGCGATCTTGCCGATGATGGCCACCACCAGAAGGAAGCCGGCCACCACCAGGGCGGAACGGCTGGCGGGGTCGAGGGGGTTGATCACCGACAGGTCCATGCCGGCGCCCACCAGCACGAAGAAGATGGTGGCGAAGAGGGTCACGATCGGCAGCACCGCCTGCTGGATCGCGTGGTTGTGCTTGGAGCTGCTGAGGATCAGGCCGGCGGCGAAGGCCCCGAGGGCAGCCTCCAGGCCGATGGCGGTGGCGGCGAAGCAGCTCAGGGTGAGGATCACGAAGGAGGCCACCAGCACTTCGCCGGGGGCCTTGAGCTTGTCGATCAGCCAGTCGAAGGCGGGGGCCGCCGTGCGGCTGAGGCCGATCGCCGCCACCACGAAGATCACGGCCGCCGCCACCAGCTTGAGGATCGGGGCGATCGAGAAGGAGCCACCGGCCGCCAGGGCCACCACCACCGCCAGGATGACGATGCCGAGGATGTCATCGAGCACCGCTGCGCCGATCACAATCTGGCCCTCACGGGTCTTGAGATAGCCGAGCTCACCGAAGACGCTGGCGGTGATGCCGATGCTGGTGGCCGTCATCGAGGCGCCGGCGAACACCGCCGGAATCAGATCGACGTGGAAGACGGCCATCAGGCCGGCCGTGCCGAGGGCGAAGGGCAGCACCACCCCGGCGACGGCCACGGTGAAGGCCTGTCCGCCCACCGCCACCAGCTCATCGAGCTCGCTCTCGAGGCCGGTGAGGAACAGCAGGGCGTAGAGACCGAGGGTCGCCACCGACTGCAGCGACGGGAAGGTCTCGTTGTAGATGTCGGGAATGGTCTCCGGCGGAATCGCCGCCAGACCGGCGATCAGATTGCTGAACCCATCGCTGAGGTGGGCCTGGGTCTCCGGCGGCACCAGCAGGTGCAGGCCTGAGGCGCCGATGATCACGCCCGCCAGCAGCTCACCCAGGATCGTGGGCAGCTGCAGTCGCACCAGCACCTCGGCCAGGGTGCGGGCCGCCACGAAGATCAGCAGAAAGCGGATCACGCCGATCAGGGTCTCCGCCACCTCCAGCTCGTGACTGCTGAGCTGCGTCAGCGTCGAGGAGAGCTGAGCCAGCTCCAGGGGCACAAGCATCGGGTCAATGGATCCAGCAACCCCGGAGGTTACGAGACTTACCCCAACCCGAACCGCTCATGGCAAGCCCAATCAGCATCGCTAAGTTCCGCGCAGACACCTTCTGAGGCCGGCCGGCCATGTCGTCACGCGCCGTTCAGACCGATCAGCCGATGCCATCCGCCCCGGAGCAACGGGAGCTGGAGCAGCTGGATGCCTACTGGCGCACGGCCAACTATCTGGCCGCCGGCATGATCTATCTCCAGGACAATCCCCTGCTGCGGGAGCCGCTCCGGCCGGAACACATCAAGAATCGCCTGCTGGGGCACTGGGGCTCGAGCCCCGGCCAGGCCTTCATCTGGACCCATGCCAACCGGCTGATCCGCCGGTACGACCTCGACATGATCTACCTGTCGGGCCCGGGCCATGGCGCCCCGGGGATGCGCGGGCCGGTGTACATCGACGGCAGCTACAGCGAGCGCTATCCCGACAAATCCCTGGATGAGGCGGGGCTGCGCCGCTTCTTCAAGATGTTCTCCTTCCCGGGGCACATCGGCAGCCACTGCACCGCGGAGATGCCCGGGTCGATCCACGAGGGCGGCGAGCTGGGCTACGTGCTCTCCCACGCCTGCGGTGCGATCTTCGACAACCCGGAGCTGATCGCCCTGGCCTGCGTGGGGGATGGCGAGGCGGAAACGGGTCCCCTCGCCACCAGCTGGCACATCAACAAGTTCATCAACCCGGCACGCGACGGCGCGGTGCTGCCGGTGCTGCACCTGAACGGCTACAAGATCGCCAACCCCTCCATCCTCAGCCGCATCCCCCATGGGGAGCTGGACAGCCTGCTGCGGGGCTACGGCTGGGAGCCCCTGGTTGTGGAAGGCGCCGACCCCATGACCATGCACCGCCAGATGGCGGTGGCCATGGAACAGGCGGTGCTGACCATCCGCCGCATCCAGACCGAGGCACGGCAGCAGGGATCCCAGAGCAGGCCCCGTTGGCCGCTGCTGGTGCTGCGTTCCCCCAAGGGTTGGACGGGGCCGGCGGAGCTGGACGGCCAGAAGCTGGAGAATTTCTGGCGCTCCCACCAGGTGCCGGTCACCGACGTGCAACGCAATCCGGAGCATTTGGAGGTGCTGGAGCGCTGGCTGCGCAGTTACCGGCCCGAGGAGCTCTTCGATGCGGACGGCGGCGTGCGGGCCGAAATCCGGGCCCTCGCCCCCAAGGGCCGGCGGCGGATGGGCTCCAACCCCCACACCAACGGCGGTGTGCTGCGGCGCGACCTGGTGGTGCCCGATGCGGCGGCCTACGCGGTGCCGGTGACCAGCCCCGGCGCCATGGCCGTGGCCAACACGGTGCCGCTGGGCCAGCTGCTGCGGGATGTGATCCGCAGCAATCCCGGCCGCTACCGCCTGTTCGGGCCGGATGAAACGGCCTCGAACCGGCTTCAGGCCGTCTATGAGGCCACCAAGAAGGTGTGGATGGCGGAGTACCTGCCGGAGGATCTCAACGGCGGCGAACTCGCCCGCGACGGCGCCGTGGTGGAGATGCTCTCGGAACACACCCTGGTGGGCATGCTCGAGGGCTATCTGCTCACGGGCCGCAACGGCTTCTTCCACACCTACGAGGCCTTCGCCCATGTGATCGCCTCGATGTACAACCAGCACTGCAAATGGCTGGAGCACTGCGAAACGATCCCCTGGCGGGAGCCCGTGGGCGCCTGGACCTGCCTGATCTCCTCCACGGTGTGGCGCCAGGACCACAACGGCTTCACCCACCAGGACCCCGGCTTCATGGATCTGGCGGGCAACAAGAAGGGCAGCATCACCCGCGTTTACCTGCCCGCCGATGCCAACTGCCTGCTGGCGGTGGCGGAGACCGCCCTGCGCGAGACCGATGTGGCCACCATCATCGTGTCGGACAAGCAGCAGCACCTCCAGTACCTGACCCTGGAGCAGGCCCGCCGCCACGTGGCCAAGGGGGCCGGGCTCTGGCACTGGGCCTGCAACGACGACGGCGGCACGGAGCCGGATGACCCGGATGTGGTGCTGGTCTCCGCCGGCGACGTGCCCACCAAGGAATGCCTCGCCGCCATCGAACTGATCCGCACGCACCTGCCCGCCCTGAAGGTGCGGTACGTGAACGTGGTGAACCTGTTCGCCCTGGCCACGCCCGCCAACCACCCCCACGGCCTCAGTGAGGCCGACTACACAAGCCTGTTCACCCCCGACCGGCCGGTGATCTTCAATTTCCACGGCTACCCCTGGCTCGTGCACCGGCTCACCTACAACCGGCCGAACCACGTCAATCTCCATGTGCGCGGCTACAAGGAGCAGGGCAACATCAACACGCCGCTGGAGCTGGCGATCGTGAACCAGATCGACCGGTTCCATCTGGTGATCGATGTGATCGACCGGGTGCCGGGCCTGGGGTCCAGGGCCGCCCACGTCAAGGCGGCGATGCAGGACGAGATCCTGCGCCATCGGGCCTACGCCTATGAGCACGGCACCGATGCGGAGGAGATCGACGGCTGGCGATGGGGCCTCGGTCACAGTTCCTGCACCGTCTGAAGCGGGGATCGGCGGATGTCACCACACTTGGTGCACACCAAGACCACGTGATATCCCCGCCCTGCCATGACGAGCTCCGAGCCGCTGGACCTGCGCCTGCCCACACCCCGCTGCCTCACGGACGCCAAACGTTCGGGGCTGGATGCGGAGTCGGTGTTCGACGGCATGACCGAACACCTGTTCTTCAGCCTGGGGAAACTCGCCCCGACCGCCAGCCGCCATGACCTCTACATGGCCCTCAGCTACGCGGTGCGCGACCGGCTGATGACCCGCTACCTCGCCAGCCTCGAGGCGATCCGGGCCCGTCCCCAGAAAACCGTGGCCTATCTGTCGGCGGAATTTCTGATCGGCCCCCAGCTCAACAACAACCTGCTGAACCTGGGCATCCAGCAGGAGGCCGAGGAGGCCGTGCGGCGCTTCGGGGTGGAATCGCTGCAACAGATCCTCGATGTGGAGGAGGAGCCGGGCCTCGGCAACGGCGGCCTCGGGCGCCTGGCGGCCTGCTACATGGAGTCGCTGGCCAGCCTCGAGGTGCCCGCCACCGGCTACGGCATCCGCTACGAATTCGGCATCTTCGACCAGCTGATCCGCGATGGCTGGCAGGTGGAGGTGACCGACAAATGGCTCAAGGCCGGCTGGCCCTGGGAACTGCCCCAGCCCGATGAGGCCTGCTTCGTCGGCTTCGGGGGCCGTACCGAGAGCTACATCGACGACAAGGACAACTACCGCTCCCGCTGGATTCCGGCGGAACACGCCATCGGCATCCCCCATGACGTGCCGGTGCTGGGTTATCGGGTCAACATCTGCGACCGGCTGCGGCTCTGGCGTGCCGATGCCACCGAAAGCTTCGACTTCTACGCCTTCAACATCGGCGACTACTACGGGGCCGTGGAAGAAAAGGTGGGCAGTGAA
>JBGKDM010000182.1:0-12954 GCA_042954165.1 Synechococcus sp. | reverse complement strand
GCTGAGTTTCTCCAGGCTCGGGGTGAGGTCGTAGCCGTTGATCAGCACCACATCGGCGGCACTGATGTCACGGCGATTGTTCGGTGTGAGCCGGAAATGGTGGGGGTCGGCCCCGGAGGAGATCAGGCACCGCACATCGGTGGCCCCGCCCGAGAGGGCGCGTGTGAGATCGCAGAGCACGCCGTCAGCTGCAACCACCACCGGGGTCGCGGCTGCAACCGGCGAGGCTGCCATGGGGATGGCCAAGGCCGTCGCGAGGCCCAGGAGTCCTCTCAAGGACCGGAGCATGGCGTGACAACAAAATAAAGCGCTCGAATGATAATGGTTCTCGCTCTCTTGTCATTTGAGGGTTGGTTGAATTCCGCCCGGCGGCGGCGATGATTGAAGGGCTTCCCCATTGCGATGGCCCGATTGGCAACGGCATGGGCGATCTTCCAGGGATTGCTGCTTGAGTCGCTTCCGTTTCTGCTGCTCGGTGTGGCGATCGCCGCCGTCGCCCGTTGGCTGGTGCCCCAGGCGGCCTGGGTGCATCGCCTGCCTCGGAATCCCCTGCTGGCTCCGGTCGTCGGTGCTCTTCTTGGGTTTGCCCTGCCCGCCTGCGAGTGCGGCAATGTGCCTGTGGCCCGCCGCCTTCTCGCCAGTGGAGCTCCTCTGGGCACAGGCTTCGGGTTCCTGTTCGCCGCGCCGGTGCTGAATCCGATCGTGCTGGCGAGCACCTGGGCGGCTTTCCCGGACCAGCCCTGGCTGCTGGTGGCCCGGCCGCTGGGTGCTTTCGTGATTGCCCTTGCCCTCAGCGGCCTGCTCGGTCTGCTTGGCGAACGGCTGCTTCTGGCTCCGGCACTGCTGGAAGAACGGCGGTTGTCGCAGCCTCTCGAGTCCGTTGGTCTTCTGGAGCGTGGCAGTGGGGTGCTCGGGGGGGCGTCCCCGCCGCTGTCCAGGCGCCCGCCCGCCCCGGCGCTGTCCCTGGCCGAGGTGCTCAACCACGGCAGCAGGGAATTCCTCGGGCTGCTGGTGTTGCTGGTGCTGGGCTGTGCCCTCGCCGCCGCCGTCCAGGCCTGGTTGCCAAGGGCCTGGTTGCTGGCGGTCGGCTCCGCACCGACCCTCTCGGTGCTGGCGCTGATGCTCCTGGCGCTCGTGGTGTCGGTGTGCTCCAGCGTGGATGCATTCCTGGCGCTCGGCTTCGCTGCGCAGGTCACGCCCGGTGCCCTGCTGGCGTTCCTGCTGCTGGGGCCGGTGGTGGATCTCAAGCTCGCTGGCCTGTTCACCGTGCTGCTCAGGCCCAGGGCGATCGCGGTCACCGCTGTGGCGGCTGCCCTGCTGGTGCTGCTGATCGGGCAGTGGATCAACCTGGTGCTGCTGTGAATGTGATGCTGCTCCGCCGCCTCTGGTCGTCCTACGGGTTGCCGTTGCTGCTCCTGCTCTGGGGATGGCTGATGGTATGGAGCGCCCTATCGGGGCGACTCGATCTGCTGCTCCGTGGCATCTATCACCCCGTTGTTCTGATCGGCGGTGGTCTGCTGCTGCTGCTCGGGGCTCTGCAGTGGCGCCTGCTGCGGTCGGGTCGAGCCCGCTCTGCCCCGGGGCAGCGACCTCGAACAGCGCCGTTGCCCCGGGGGTGGCAACTGGTGGTGATCACGGCGGTCGCGATTCTGCTTCTGCCGCCCCGTCCCTCGTTCAACGATCTGGCCATCAGCCGTCCGCCGGCGTTGCCTGAGGCGCCTCGCCTGGCGTTTGTTCTGCCCCCGGAACAGCGCACCCTCACCGAATGGGTGCGCCTGCTGCGAACGCAGCCCGATCCGTCGCTGCATGAGGGTTCGCCGGTGTCGATCAGCGGCTTCGTGCTGCAGCGACCCGGTGAGGTGCCGCAGCTGGCGCGCCTGATGGTGCGCTGCTGCCTGGCGGACGCCACCCCCTCCGGTCTGCCGGTGCAGTGGCCTGAGGATTACACCCCCACGCCCGACACCTGGCTGGCGCTGAAGGGAACCATGGTGGTGGAGGAGCACGGGGGCGTGCTGCGCAATGCGGTGAGGCCCACGGTGGTCACCAGCATCCCCCGCCCGGATCGTCCGCTGGAGCCATGACCCGTTCCGCTCGCTTCCCCTTGCCACGCTCGCTGTTGCTGTCGCTCGGTGCACTGGCGACGCTCGTGCTGGTGCAGCAGCAGGTCCTGCTGCAGCGCCCGCCCCGGCTGCGGGAGCTGGCCATCCAGCCCCTGCGGTCGGGCGCCGCAGCGCTGGATGTTCGCTTCAGCCGGCCGATGCGGCAGACATCGATCGCCGCCGGCAGCAGCCTGACCCCGCCGTTGGCGCATCGCTGGTTCGGCGGCGATGACGCCTGGCGTCTGCTGATCGAGCAGCCCGTGCCACCTGAGGGCATGATCCGTCTGGGGCTGGCCGGCACGGATCGCCGCGGTCTGGCGCTGGCGCCGGCGACCTGGTTCTGGGATCCCCGTCCCACGCTCCTGGCTGTGGTGCAGCGGGAGGACGGCCAGCAGCTCCAGATGCAGGACCGCTCTGGTGCCTGGATTCCCTTGACGGCGGAGCTCCCCGGCATCTTTCTGGTGGAGCCCCTCGGCAATGGTCGCGGGGTTGCCTTTGTGGCCGCCGATGCCAGCGGTGATCAGTTCGTGGGGCTGCGCTGGCTGGAGCCGCGCTCCCTGGGAGCGGATGCAGCAGCGATCGGCTCCCCCGAGGTTGGCGTGCTCGAACGCCTCACCGCCGATGGTCAGCTGTTCGCCCATGTCAGCAGCAATCTGCGCGGCGATCTTCTGGTGCAGGCGGGGCGGATGGAGCCGGGCAGTGATCAGTTGTGGCTGCGCCGTGCGGATGGCCGTCGCGATGACCTGGGGCTGAATCGTGCCGGTCCGGTGCGCCTGCTGCCGGATGGCACGGGGTTGGTGGTGCCTGGCTACAACGGCCTCGAGCTGTTGGCACTTGATGGCCTGAAAGGGGAGTCGGGGCGGCGCCAGACCCTCCCCGGCAGCCGTGATCTCCGGGCCTTCTGCACCGGTTCGGGGCGGGCCTTGCTGGTGCGTCACTGGCCTGACTACCGCCGCTCGGTGGAGCTGGTGATTCCCGGTCTGCCCCCGCGCCAGGTGTGGCTGGGCGACGAGGCGGTGATGGCCGTGGCCTGCGACAACGGCGGTGAACGGCTGTGGGTGGTGCTCCGTGATGCCAGGCCGGAGGCCACCGACACCCTGTTGCAGCTGGATCGCGACGGCACCGTGGTGCGGCGCCGCAGCCTCGGGCCATGGCGCCTGGCCCCCGATTCCGGTCTGCATTTCGACCCTGTGGGTGATCAGCTGCTGCTGACGGTGATCCAGGCGCGCCGCTCGCCCGGACGGATCGCCCGGATCAGCGGCCGCACTCTGGAGATGACCACCGATGACTCGCGCTCGGTGGTCAGTGCCGTCTGGCTGCCGGCCGCCGGCCGGCTCGATCGCTTCTAGGGCTTACTGCCTGCCGACGATCACCGGGGGGCTGCCGCCGGAGAGGCCAGGCACGACCTGGGTCTGACCGTCCCACTTGTCGAGGAAGAGCTTGTAGAGCACGCGGTCGTTGAGCCCCTTGTTGAGGGTTTCGAACTTGATCGCCTCCTGTTCGGCGATCTTCACCTCCGTTTCAGCCTTGAGCAGCCGCTGTTCGGCGATCTGCTTCTGCTCGATGGCGGAGCGGTATTCCTCGGCGATCTTCAGGCCGGTGAGGTCCAGCCCCTTGACCTCGACGTAGTCGAATTTCTCGAGCTCTGAGGCCACGCTCTGCTCCACGATCGAGGAGATGGTGTTCCAGTCGGTGGCGATCTCCACCAGTTCGTATTTGGAGAAGACCGATTTGAGCGACTTGAGCAGGGAGGGCTGGATCACCCGGGCGTAGATGCCCTCATTGCCGGTGGAGATGGTGCTGTAGACCCGTGGCGCCTCCGACTGCTTGACGGCGTATTTGATCGTGGCCGTGGCCTCGATCACCTGAAGATCCTTCGTGAGGCTGGAGAACTCCTCCGGTTTGACCTGGGTGCGCACATTGAAGAAGTGCACGGTCTGCACGAAGGGTGCCTTGAGGTTGAGGCCCGGAAATCTGGGCTCAGCGCTGACCTTGCCCAGGGTCGTGATCACGGCGACTTCGCCGGCCGGAACCACGAAAATCGAGGCGATCGCCAGGATCAGGGCGGTGAACAGGCCGACCAGGGCGAGGGAGGCCCGGGTGCCTGGATCATTGGGGGTGATGTTCTGCATGGGTGCAGCTCGCTGGGTGAATCCTGGCGCTGATGGGCGGCCATTGCGCCGAACCGATGCAGGATGGCGTCCTCTTGCATGCAGGTGGATGGGCACGGTTCTGGTCACCGGGGCCAACAGGGGCATCGGTCTGGAGTACTGCCGCCAGTTGCAGGCCCGTGGCGATCAGGTGATCGCCGTCTGCCGCAGCTCCTCGGCAGAGCTGGATGCACTCGGGGTGCGCATCGAAGCCGGCATCGAACTCACCAGTGAGGCGGCGATTGCCGATCTTTTGCAACGTCTGCAGGGTGCGCCCCTGGACCTGGTGATTCTCAACGCCGGGCTGCTGGAGTCGATGGGCCTCGACACCCTTGACCCCGACGCCATCCGCCGGCAATTCGAGGTGAATGCCCTGGCGCCTCTCCTGCTGGCCCGGGCCCTGGTGGACCAGATGCCCCATGGGGCGAAGCTTGCCCTGATGACGAGTCGGATGGGGTCGATCGACGACAACACCTCAGGTGGGTCCTACGGCTACCGGATGTCGAAGGTGGCACTCAACATCGCGGGCAGGTCCCTGGCCCATGATCTGGCGTCCCGAGGGATCGCGGTCGCGATCCTGCACCCCGGTCTGGTCCGCACCCGGATGATCCGCTTCAACCCGGCCGGCATCGCTCCGGAGCAGGCGGTGCGGGGGCTGCTGGCCCGCATCGATGCCCTGACGCTGGCCACCAGTGGCAGTTTCTGGCACTCCAACGGCGAGCTGTTGCCCTGGTGAGGGCTCGCGGTTCGCGATTGAACATCTTTATCTTTGCCTGGCTGCAAAGTGCAAGGAGTACGGGCACCGGGTCGCACCGGTGCTTTTTTATGGCATGAAAAAACCCCGCCGAGGCGGGGTGATGGGGTGAGGTCAGCTGCGGAGGCAGCTGCGCTGGTGTCACTTCTGAACGGCAAGGCCGCGATAGGTGATCACGGGACGCTGCGCATTGGAGGATGCAGCGTTGTTCTGCATGTACTTCTGGCCGCGGTAGGTCAGGGTCATGATCGGGTTCCTCGAAGCAAGCTCAGGTCCCCGTTCCATGGCCTGAGTCGAACTGCGCCTCGGACAGAACCGAGGTGAACGGTTGTAGCGGTTGCTACATCGCTTTTATAGGGCGCGCGTTTGCTGCCGTGTCGTTCGGCAGGGCACAGTTCCCGTGTTGTTTTGGTGTGGGTCTGCTGATCTGCGTCGGGATCGCGTCGGCGGTCGCCGTCGATGGATGGCGTCAGTGGATGGTGTCGATTTCGTGTCGACCGCAACGTTCTGTATCGGCAGGGCACAGTAAAAAGACTCAGCCGACCTGCTGAAGGCCGGTGCGTCGAGCCGGGGGTCTTCTGAGGGGGAGGCTCCTTTTTTTCTGATTCCTGCTGGTGTGGGGACTCTGTTGTGGTGTGTCGAGGCGGTTCGCAGCACAGTGGTGCGGGGAGGATGTTGCGATGACCGGTTTCGATCGAGCCTTGGCGGCATCGGTGCTGGCCGGTGGGGCCCTGGCTGTTCTGCTGGGAGGCTGCAGCGGCCAGGGGACGGCCGATGGTGCCTCAGGCTCCAGGCGTGATGCGAGGGCTGAGGTTGCCGCTGCCAGGATCAAGCGCTGCCTCGAGGCCACGGGCGGAACGCTGCCGACCCTCTATCCCCCGGATCCCCGCGACATCCCCAGGGTGCGAGACACACCTGCGGCGTGCAGGGGAATCGAGCGCCAGGTTCAGGACAGCGTTCACCGCGCCATGCTCGAGGACTGCGCCAGGGCCACGGATCTGCTGGGGCAGGACCCGGCCACCCTGCCGGAGGCCCAGCGGAGCTGGGTGGCGCGCCAGATCCGGGCGTGCGTGGGCGGCAACCCGGACATCTTTTATTGGTGAGAGGGTCTTGGTGAGCGGGGCTAGCCACCGCCAAGGCGCGGATCAATGCCGTTGGCGCGGGCCCACAGAAAGCCGAGCAACGCCACGATGTTGAAGCCGATCACAAAGGCCCAGAGGCGCCAGGGTTGTTGACGGTCCATCAGAACTCCGCAGCGAAGTCGTCGGGGATCGTGGGAAGCAGGTCAGCGATCCGCTGCTGGGCAGACGGCGTGGCTGGTTGGGCGAGCTGGTCGACCTGCTCCTGCAGCATCCGCATGTGGGTGGTCATCTGGGCGGTGAGGCTTTCCAGCGCTGTGGTGCGTTGCCGGAGTTTCGTCAGGGCCTCACGGGCCGCGGCGTCTCGGGGAGCTGTTGCAGGTTCGCTGGCCTGGGGGCGCATGGCCGCGGCCATGGCGACCTTGATGGCGGTGTTCAGATCGAGATCCGTGCTCTGCGCGTGGGTCTCGAACCGCTCAAGAAAGTCGGCATTGACGGCCAGGTTGATCACGCGTTGACCGGAATCCATCGTTCCCCTGGCGCTGCCCACAGCCGGAGTGGTGTGGCTCGAATGTAGGCCGCGACCTGCCCTTGCCAGCCATCAAAAAGCCCCCGGAACCGACGGTTTCGGGGGCTGAGACCAGTGCGTTGATCAGCGGATCTCCGTCAGCGCTCGTTCTTGAGGTAAGGGAGATCAGTGGGTTTGGACAGGGTGTAGACCACGGCTGCGGTGATGGCGCCGCCGAAGGCGAGCATCGCGTAGATCCAGATGGTGTAGTCGGTCATCAGTTCAACCCCAGAACGCCGAAAGTGATCTGGCTGAGGATGCCGTGGCCGGTGATGGCCTCGGTGAGGACGCCGATCACAAACCCGAGCATGGCGACCCGGCCGTTCAGGAGCTCGGCGCGGCCCATGCGCTCGCTCTTGATCTGTGAGGCAGCGGCCTGCTGGAACCACTCGTCGCGTGCTGCAGATGCGGAATCCATGGACTCCTCCTTTGCGTGTGTAAACGAATGTTACGACACTTTGTGAAGGAATGCAACGCAGCTTGGTGCTCAGTGGTGCCGGTTGCGCCGACCGCCGAGGGGCTCCAGCCATTCCTCCGCCAGGGAGTGCTGCGTCGCCTTGGTGGCCATGCGGCAGCCGAGATTCACCTCCCCGGCATCGATCAGGCGGCCAAGGCGAAGGGCTGCGGCCTCTTCGGTGCGGCTGAAGTGGGGCTGCTGGGTGGTCAGCCACTGCACTTCGTGCTCGGTGATCACTCCGGTGGAGAGGGACTCCAGGAAAAGCTCGCCGACGGTCATGAGAGAGATGTAACGAGTTCGTTACATCGTGTCGCGTGGCTGGCGCGACTGCGAGCGGCGCCCTTGCTCAGGCCCCGTCTCAGGGCCAGGTGGTCTCGAGGGGCAGGAGCTGGCCGCCCTCGTCGTAGCGGCGGACCACCTGGAGCACGTCGCCACCCGGATGGCGCCAGCGGATGCCGCAGGCCGTGGCGTCGCCGCTCTGCCTGGCGCGGGTGTCGAGCAGCAGTTCGACGCCCGGTTCGGGGTGCCAGAGGGTGAAGGTCCCGCTCGTTTCGATGCGGCTGCACAGGGGTTCGTTCAGAGCGGGAGCCGAAGCGTCGAGGGTTTCGACCACATAAACGAGGCCATCGAGTCCCTTGACGCCGTGCCGGACGATGGCCCTGCGGCGCTCTCCGTTGCGCACCACGCAGAGTTCGCCGACCCAGCTCCACGGCGTGATGGCGCTGGGACCCAGCGACCAGTCGCCGGTGGGGCTGACCTGCATGGTGAAGGGCAGCTCCCGGAAGGCCATGGTGCGCTCCTGGCCGCTGTTCAGATAGGTCAGGCGGGACTCAACGACGCCGTCGGTGTCGCGCACGTCGAGCTGGGTGGGGAAGCGCTCCAGCTCGCGCCCCTCGGGATTGAGGCGGATGAAACAGCCTGCCCAGCGCCCGGAGTTGTGCTGCAGCAGGGCTGAACGGGGGTCGTGCATCGGCCCGGATCCTGGCGGGATCGGCATGTTGGCGTGGCCTGCGCCCCTATCGTGATCGTGGGATCCGTTGGGTCTAGGGCTCCCGCTCGAAACGAACGATGCTGCGGGTCAGGCCGCGCTCGGGCCAGTTCGGCATCACCCGCCAGGGGGTGAGCACCTTGAGCTGATCGTTCTCAAGTGTGAACTGGCGCACCTGCTCGGTGCCCACCCATTCGGGGTTCCAGGCCACGTCCACGCGCGTGATCCAGCGATCGTCTTTAAGGCGGTAAGTGCCGGAGTAGGCGATCACGCTGTTGAGGAGGGCGGCCTGGTCGTCGAGCGACTCCGGTGGCCTCCTGTCTGAAGCGGTGAGCGTGAAGGACAGCCGTCCTTCCGGCGTGAACAGGGCGTAACCGGTGGGGTTGTCGCCGAGGGGCGGGAAGGACCTGCCCGTGCCCTGTTCCTCCACTCTGTAGTCGAGCAGGCGCCAGACGCCGTGGAGTCTGGAGGCGATGGACCGTTCCGGGCGCGGAAGGGAGCTGATCGTCAACGTCGTTGCTGCGCTTGGCCGGACGGTAAGGGCCGTGGAGCCGGGCCGCGGTTGCCGTTGATGCCAACCAGTTCAGGACCCGAGGCGCCTGGTTCGGAACCGGTTGGTTCGCCGGCTTGATGCCGGTCTGCGGTTGCGCGGCAGCTCGAGGCGGCCTTCGGCCCAGTCCAGGGTCAGGGCTTCGAGCAGGGTCCGGCGGTCGCCGAGAAGTCGCAGCATGGTCTCTTGCACCTGAGAGTCAGTCTCAACAAAGCACGGATTCGCTGCTTTGTGCAAGTGATTCTCAATAGCCTTAACGGGCTACGGGGTTGTCCTGCCTAGCGTTGAGGGCCGATCGCGGTTGATGGCGCTCCCCTTCGACGACCCCGAGCCCTCCGATGCCCTACTGAAGCGATCCGTGGCCTCGGAGCGTCTGCGCGCCTGGCTGAATGGGAGGCTGCGCGCCCTGGCGCGGTCGCAGCGCATTCAGGATGCAAGGGCTCTGCGGGCTGAGTTCCTCGTGGAGTGAGCCTGAGCCGTTATGGGAGACACGCCTGCGATGCCATCCGCCCTGTCCGATTCGCCGAGCGCACCCCGCTCCTCCCGCGTGGTGGTCGTCGGTGGCGGCTGGGCCGGCTGGGGGGCGGCCAAGGCTCTCTGCGAGGCCGGATTCGCCGTGACCCTGCTGGATGGGATGGCGGACCCCACGGGCGTCACCCCCCTCACCACCGCCAGTGGCAAGCCTTTCGAGGCCGGCACCCGTGGTTTCTGGCGGGATTACCCCAACATCAACGCCCTCACCGACGCGCTCGACCTCGGCCCGGTGTTCACGCCGTTCACCACCAGTGCCTTCTGGTCGCCCCAGGGGCTGGAGGCCACGGCCCCGGTGTTCGGTGATGCGGCGCTGTGGCCGAGTCCGATCGGCCAGGTGCTGGCCACCCTCACCAATTTCCGGCGCCTGCCCATCGCCGATCGGTTGAGCATCGCCGGACTCCTCTACGCGATGGTCGATCTGCACCGCAGTGACGCGGTCTTCCGGCATTACGACGCCATCAGTGCCCAGACCCTGTTCCGGTCGCTGGGGATCAGTGAGCGGATGATCAACGACTTCCTGCGCCCGATTCTCCTGGTGGGCCTGTTCAAGCCGCCTGAGGAGCTGTCGGCTGCCGTGACGATGGAGCTTCTCTATTACTACGCCCTGGCCCATCAGGATTCCTTCGACGTGCGCTGGATCCGCGCCGGCAGCATCGCCGAGCAGCTGATTGCACCGCTGGCCCGGCGCCTGATCTCCCGCCATGGGCTGACGGTTCTCGGCGGCACCCTCGCCACCGGGATCCAGCTCGATCCAGCCTCCCGGCAGGTGCGTTCGGTGGCGACGCGCCGGGTGGCCTCCGGCGGAGGCCCCAGCGGTGAGGAGGGGGTGATCGAGGATGTCGATGCGGTGGTGCTGGCGGTGGGGGCCAGGGGTCTGCGGGCCCTGATGGCGGGATCGCCCGCATGCGCGGCGGCGGCGCCGGAGCTTGTGGCGGCCGGAACCCTGGAGGCGATCGATGTGGTGTCGGTGCGGTTGTGGCTCGATGCCTACGTGCCGGTTGCCGACCCCGCCAATGTGTTCTCGCGCTTTGACGGCCTCAGGGGTGCCGGTGGCACCTTTTTCATGCTTGATCAGCTGCAGAAGGAGTCGGAAGCTGCGCTCTGGGGTGGCGCCCGGCCCCAGGGGTCCGTGGTCGCGAGTGACTTCTACAACGCATCAGCGCTGGTGGATCTCGGGGATCAGGAGGTGGTTGATCTGCTGATCGGTGACCTGCTGCCCGCGGTGCATCCCGGCTTCCGCTCGGCGACTGTGGTGGACTCTGCGGTGCGGCGTTATCCGGGGTCGGTGTCGCTGTTCTCCCCGGGGAGTTACGGCAGGCGTCCGCCGTTGCAGACCGCTGTGCCCTCGATCGTTTGCGCCGGTGACTGGGTGCGGATGGGCGACCGCGAGCACGGTGCCAAGGGCCTCTGCCAGGAACGCGCCTATGTCTGCGGGCTGGAGGCCGCCAACGCCCTGATCCGGCGCCGGGCGGAGCAGGGCGGTGGGGCCGCGGCAGGGTCAGAGCACGTGGTGCTGCCGATCCGGGCGGATGAGCCCCAGGTGCTGCTCGGCCGGGCTCTCAACAAACTGTTGATGGACCCCCTGGAGCAGCTGGGCTTCAGGCTCCCCTGGTTCGCCTCGGGCGCTCAGTCGACCGGTTCGACGCCGAGCCGGTAGTCATCGGTTGGAATCCGGATCGGGATCAGGGAATAGGGCACAACAGCGCCGGCGCCATCGGCTGGCTGCCAGCCCTTGATCGCCTGCATCCAGCGCACCAGAAAGATCCGGCCGCACAGCTCCGCCAGGGGCAGGCCCGGGCAGCCGTGGCTGCCGGTTCCGCCCGGGAACCAGGCGCCCCGGGGCAGACGCAGGGCGGTGCCCGCCACGGGGCAACGGCTGCCCGTGCTGGCCCTGGTGGCGGTGGGGGCAACCCAGCGCTCGGGTTCAAACCGATCGGGCTGCGGGAAGAGCGACGCCAGCCGGTTGCCGATCCTCGGATCGGCGGTGACGACCGTTCCAGCGGGAATGCGGAATCCTGCAATCGCGATCTCGGTGGAGGTCAGCCGGAAGCCGCCGCCACCGGGGGGCATCAGGCGCAGGGACTCCCGCAGAACGCCCTGCACGTAGGGCAGATCCCAGGCCTCCAGGGCGCCCGGCAGGCCCGGGTCATTCAGCCCCTGCCGCTGCGCCTCGCTGAGGATCCGCTCCCGCACCTCCGGACGCTCCTGGCAGAGGATCAGGCTGCAGCTCATCAGCGAGGCCACTTCGACGTAGGCGCCCCAGATCAGCAGCACGGTGGCGGTGACGATGCGCTCATCGCTCCAGGGTTGTCCGGTTTCGTCGCGATTGGTGCTGAACACGGCGAAGGCATTGCCCTGCAGGGCGCCGCTGCGGAACCGCGCCAGCCGCTGGGCCATGGCGCTCTGGAGCCTGGCGAGGGCCGCTTCCCCGCGCTTGAACGAGGGCAGGGCCGTGCTGAGACTGAGAAGGGCGTCGTTGTAGGTGATGAAGGCCTCGGCCTCCTCGGCGGTGAGGGAGTCACCGGCGAAGATCTCGGCGAAGAGATCCAGGCAGAGCCGTTTGCAGTCACGGGCGATGGCGGTGCTGCCCTGGTGAGCCACCCCGTTGACGAAGGCGGTGATCCGCTGATTGATCAGGGGCAGCAGGCCCGCGAAGGCGCTGCTGGTGAACAGCGGGGCATAGCCGGCGCGGGTGGAGCGATGCCGCGCACCCTGCTGGTTGAGGGCGCCGTAGGGGGTGTGCAGGGCCGTGAAGGCCGCCGGCAGGGAGCTTTCGGAGATGGCACGTTCCTGGTCGAGAAAGTGCTCCACCGCCTGCACGCCACCGACCACGGCGGTGGGCCTGAAGAACAACGTGGTTCCGAACACCGGTCCGTAGCGCCTGGTGCGCTCGGCGATGAAGTGATCGGGATCCCTCAGGTAGGCGAGGGATTCCCGGATGCCGATGAACAGACCCTTGCGGCCGGGGAGTGGGCTGAGCGTGTCAGCTGCCGTCATCTCGCTCTGGCCCTGTATTGCCTCACTGTATGGATGGGATCGCGGCGGTGCGGTGTGTTCCGCAGCGGCCGCAGTCCTTAGGCTTTCTCAGAACGGCGGGCTGAGGGCGATGCACACCGACGGGGCGCAGATTCCGGAGCTGGCGCTGGCCCCCATCCGGCAGATGCTGGAAGCGATCCTGCGGCCCATCGCCTACTACCGCCGCTGCTTCCGCCGGCATCCAGGCGTGGTGCGGGTGCGGATGTCGCCGACCCTGCCCCCCCAGCAGGTGCTGATCAACGATCCGGACGTGATCAGGGACCTGATCAATGGGGATGGCAGCGGCGCGATCAGCGCGCCGGGGAGCCTCAATGGTCTGTTGTCGCAGGTGCTGGGCCAGCACTCGATCATCCTGCTGGCGCCCGCCCAGCATCGCCAGCGCCGCCGGCTGCTCACGCCGCCGTTCCACGGTGAACGGCTCAAGGCGTTCGGCAGCCTGATCACGGCCCTGGCGGCGGAGGCGATGGCCGATCTCCAGCCCGGGGATGTCTTCGATGCCCGCACCCGCATGCAGCGGATCACCATGCGGGTGATTCTCACCGCCGTGTTCGGCTTCCATGAGGGTGAGGCGATGCGCCGGCTGGAGCGGACGCTGCATGAGGGGCTGGGGATCCGCTCGAGCCGGTTGGGGTCGCTGCTGCTGTTCTTCCCCTTCCTGAGACAGGACCTGGGGCCCTGGAGTCCGGGTGGACGGATCCGGGCCGCGGATGCCTCCATCCGCCGGCAGCTGCTGGCCCAG
>JBGKDM010000181.1:0-2476 GCA_042954165.1 Synechococcus sp. | reverse complement strand
ACGGAGAGGGTGGGATTCGAACCCACGGAGGCTTGCACCTCGCTGGTTTTCAAGACCAGAGCCATCAACCACTCGACCACCTCTCCAGGTGGGGAGATCCGGCGACCAGATCTCCACCATTTTAATGGGCCGCCGGCGGCGTTCAGCTTTCCGGCTTGGCCAGCGGCAGCAGGCACTTGTCGGAATCGCATCCGGCTGGTCCCGCCTCGGTCAGCTCGCCTCCGTCGTAACGGCTGAGGGCATCAAAGAAGTTGGTGTTCACCCGTCGCTTGACCACCTCGGCCTGCATGGATTCGTAGGTCGCAGCATCAATCGGTTCAAACGGCAGACGCGGGAAGGTGGCGTTGGCATCGAAACGGGCCAGAAGCGCCGCAGAGATGTAACCCTCACCCCGCTCGATGGTCTGGTGCAGAGCCTCAGCCAGGGGTTCGATCTCGTTCTCGCGGAATTCGATCGTGGCGGAGGTGTTGTGGGCCGTGTAATGGCTCTGCACCTGCATGTAAAAGTCGAACTGCGCCATGGCCGAGAAAGCGTTGATGTCGACGGCATCGGCACCGGGCAGGTTCGCCCAGCTGACTTCGGTGGGAATCTCCACCAACCACTCCGTGCAACGGGGATCAAATGGATCATCCAGAAGACGGCCCTGGTCATCCTTGTCGGACTGGGAGGGAACCACGGTGTAGCCGTAGTCCATGCAGGCCATCGCCACGGGGTCGTTCTTGCGGAAGGTGATGCGGCGGATGAAACGCTGGGCCTTGGGGGGGTGCCAGCCGGGGGCAGCACCGGTCAGCAGGCTTTTGGTGCCAGCAGGTTGGACGGTGGTGCAGCGGTTGGGGCGACGCAGACCCTGGCGATCGCAGTACTCCCAGACGGTTTCGTTGACAACCGCTTTCCAGCGGCTGAGGTACTCCGCCTCCTGACGCTTGAACGCACGGCCTTCTTCAGTGTCGGGGCGGCCGGCCTCCCACCAGGTCAGCCAGGGGGTGCCGAAGGCATGCACGAAGAAATCGAACAGACCGGTGAAGCTGACGCCAACGATCGGATCCCAGGCTCTGCTCTGGCGATAGCGCTCCACCTCGAAGCGGTGGTTGAGCAGGCAGGCCACCGAGAGTGCAGCGGCGCGGAAGGCGTCACGCTGGCCTTCCTCATCACTGGGATCGATCTGGTTGAGGTGAACCTCAGCCAGATTGCAGTGGAAATCGGCACCGAGAATCTCGCCGCAGGGGTTGAGGCCGTAGCGGCTCAGGCGGTGGTCCAGCTCATCAGCAGGAATCGGACCGTGGTTGAGATCAAGCCAGCGACCGGCCTCGTCGCGCCCCTGATCGCAGTAGATGTCGATGAACTCCTTGCGCAGTTCAGGCGTCGTGAGCAGGTCGGCGTTCGATCGGGCAATGGCCTCAGGGGCGAACTGAATGGCCCCTTCGCCGCTGTGGAACTGCTTGGTGACGGCCTCGAGCAGCACCTCCTTGCTGGGTCGGGTGTGATAGACGCGGGTGTGGTTGGCCATCCGCAACGCATCACGCTCCGGGTCGATGCGCCAGTTGCCCTCCTCGTCTTGCTGCCAGAGGTTGTCCTTGGCGGATGCGGCGGCGTGGTCATCAGCGGCGAACTGGCGCATGCCTGCGCTGCGCCGGATGTTGCCAGCCACAATCGTGACCGCCGCTTCATCGATCAGCAGGCAGCACTCCACGGAGGTGAGACGGCGGTTGATCGCCTTGCCCAGGAGACGCGCCACCCGTCCATAGAGATCTTTCAGCTTCACGGGGTTGGCCATGCCGCCGAAGCCCTTGAGGGTTTCGCCAACGGGGCGGACGTCCGAGAGATCGACCTTGACCTGCACCGCCTCGCCGTTGAAGCGTGCGTCGCTGGAGAGTTCAAGCAGAAGCTGATAGCTGTCCACCCAGCCGCGGCGCGTGTCGCCGACCTTGATCAACACGGTGTTGCCGTCGATCACGTGGGTCGTCGTCTCCTGACGCTGGCCGGCGGGGGTGATCCCGATCTCGCTGACACTCAGCACCTCGATCGGGTTGCGGACCACGGGCAACCGATCAATCAACCGTGGCTCGATGATCGCGCCGGTGCCGCAACCCATCATCGCCAGGTCCATCATCAGACCGAAGGCGTCCCAGTCGACCAGGTTGGTGGAGGTGCAGTTGTAGGCACCTGAGAAGTTCTCCGGTTGCTCGATCCACGGGGTGCCGCCGATCCAGAGCCAGCGACCGGAGGGCAGGGCCTTTTTCTCGCTCTGCATGCGCTGCATCAGGGCAATCTCGGCATCGCTCAGGGCACCAAGGCTGCGAAGTCCCCCGAGGTTGCGCTCACCCACTTCCGACCAGCTCTCCCGTCCGGCCGCCGTCTTGCGGCTGTAGGTCCGATAAAAAACAGGATTCGCCGCCGGGGCCGTAGCGGGAAAATCACCGTTACTGAGGGACAGCGTCTGTGCGTCCGTCGGACGGCTAGGTGTCAGCGTCACTGA
>JBGKDM010000180.1:0-5783 GCA_042954165.1 Synechococcus sp. | reverse complement strand
TGAAGTGGAGGAACGCCACCGCCTTGCCCTGGAGGTGGCGGCAGGAGCCCGTCTCGGCCAGGTTGTGGTGGATGACGACCGGGTCGCGGCCCAGGCGATCGAGCTGCTGAAAACGCGCCGGGCCGGTCGCCTGACCTTTCTGCCCCTCAACAAGATCCGGGCTCCCGGCGGCGGCGGCGGTGCTGCCATGGCCAGGGGGCGACGTCCTGAGGGTGGAGGTTCAGGGGGGCTGATCGGCCGCGCGGTGGATCTGGTGCGCTTTGAGCCCATCTACAGCGATGTCTTCGCCTACGTGTTTGGTGACACCCAGGTGTTCAGCGATCTGCAGACGGCACGCCAGCAGCTTGGCCGGAACCGGGCCGTGACCCTGGAGGGCGAACTGCTTGAGAAAAGCGGCGCCATGACCGGCGGCAGCATCGCCCAGCGCAGTGGCGGTCTGAGCTTCGGGACGAGTCAGGAGAGCGATGAGGCCGAACCGCTGCGGCGCCGGCTCCTGGAACTGGGCGAAACCCTGGTGGCCTGTCGGCGGGAAGAGCAGCGCCTGGTGGCTCAGCTTGAAGCCGCCAGGCCCCAACTGCGGCAGCTTGAGCAGCGCGAAGCCGCCCTGCAGGCCGAACGCACGGCTGCGGAGCGGGCCCATGGCCCGTTGATGGAGCGCTGCAAGCAGCGCAACCAACGCCTCGACAGCCTGCGCACCGCGGAGGCCAGCGCCCAGGAGCGACTCGCCGCCATCAGCACGGCACTGGCCCCCCTCGACACCGAGCTGCAACAACTCACCGATCAGGAGAAAGACGCTCAGCCCGAAGGCGACATGGAGGCCTGGCAGCAGCTTCAGAGTGATCTGGAACGCGCGGATGCAGCGCTGATCACGGCCAGGCAACGGAAGGACACCCTGATCCAGGAGCAACGTCAGCGCGAGCTGAGCCTGGAACGACTGGGCGACCAGAACCAGGCCCTCGATGCCGAGGAAAGCCGCCTCAAGGAGGCAGTGGAAGCGCTGACCCAGGCCCATGGAACCTGGCGGCAGCAACAGCAGGAGCTGACCACGCGACGCGACGCCCTCAACGCCGAACAGGGCCAGCTGCAGACCGCGTTCGGGGAGCAGCGCAGGGCCCGGGACGAAGCGGAAGCCGTTGTGGCGAACCAGCGACAGCAACTGCAGCAGGCCCGCTGGGAACTGGAACGGCTGCGGGAGGAACGCGAGACCCTTGCCGAGCAGATCCGCAGCGGAACGGTGCGGCTGCAGGAACTCACCCAGACCCTGCCGGATCCGAGGCCTGACATCCCCGAGGAGGTCCGCGAGGCGGGTCTGGAGGCTCTGCAGGCCACGTTGCAGGACCTGCAGACGAGGATGGAGGCTCTGGAGCCTGTGAACATGCTGGCTCTCGAAGAACTGGAGCAGCTTGAACAGCGCCTGAGCGAACTGGTGGAGCGCCTCGAGGTTCTCAGCCAGGAACGGGAGGAATTGCTCCTGCGGATCGAGACCGTGGCCACCTTGCGTCAGGAAGCGTTCATGGAGGCCTTTGAAGCCGTTGATGGACACTTCCGTGAGATCTTCGCGAGCCTCTCAGAGGGCGATGGCCATCTCCAGCTCGACAATCCCAGCGATCCCCTCGAAGGCGGTCTCACGCTCGTCGCCCATCCCAAGGGCAAGTCGGTGCGCCGGCTGGCTGCCATGTCAGGCGGCGAGAAATCCCTCACCGCCCTCAGCTTTCTCTTCGCTCTGCAGCGTTTCCGCCCCTCCCCCTTTTATGCCCTCGATGAGGTCGACAGCTTCCTCGATGGGGTGAACGTCGAACGCCTGGCCGCCCTGATCGCCCGCCAGGCGGAGGATGCCCAGTTCCTGGTGGTCAGCCACCGCAGGCCGATGATCGGTGCCTCGCAGCGCACGATCGGCGTCACCCAGGCCCGAGGGGCCCACACCCAGGTGGTCGGGCTGCCGGATGCGGCCTGAGGCAAGTGCCTCTCCTTACACCATTCACCTCGTGAACAGCAGGATGGCTGAACAGTCAACGCGATGCCGTTGCGTCAAAATGGTGCGCAATGCCAAGGCTGAGGCCTGACGTTGACCTCGACCCCGAACTCGAACGACCCATTGGCCACGGTGCCCAGCGACCGGTTGTGGCTGCGCTCCGAGCTGATGGGAACGCAGGTGATCACCCGCGACACAGGACGCCGGCTTGGCGTCGTGGGTGAAGTGATCGTTGATATCGATGGCCGTGAAGTGGTGGCGCTTGGTCTTCGCGACAACCCGCTCACCCGCTTTCTTCCCGGCCTGCCCCGCTGGATGCCCCTGGATCGCATCCGACAGGTCGGCGATGTGATCCTGGTCGATTCCATTGACTCCCTCAGCGAGACCTTCTCACCTGAGCGCTACAGCCGGGTGATCAACTGCCAGGTGATCACGGAGTCAGGCAGCGTGCTCGGGCGTGTGCTCGGCTTCTCCTTCGACATCGAGACCGGAGAGCTCACCACACTGGTGACGGGTGCTGTCGGCGTGCCGCTCCTGGGGGAGGGGGTCCTGAGCACCTGGGAGATCCCCGTCGATGAAATCGTCAGCAGCGGTGCCGATCGAATCATCGTGTACGAGGGCGCCGAAGACAAACTCAAACAGCTCAACAGTGGCGTTCTCGAGAAACTGGGTGTCGGTGGTCCCAGCTGGGAGGAACAGGAGCGCGAGCGCTACCGGGTGAATGTGGTTCCCGTTGAGAACCAGCTCACCTCGGGGCAACCCGCAGAAGAACCGCAACGACAACTTCAGGCCTCCAGCGCGGCTGCATTCGCACCGGAGGAGGAACTGGAATACGTGGAGGTCGACAACCGCAGCAGTGACCAGGTCAGTCGACGTCGCTACATGGATGAGGAGCCGGAGCGTGAGTTCGACCGCCGTCGAGGCCCTGACAGCGACCGTCGCTACCGAGACCCTCGACCCGATCCGTACGGGGAGGACCGTTTCGAGAACTCCATCGACCAGCAGGGCTCCGACCAGGACCCGTTCACGGCGGAGCGTTACCGCGATGAACGAATGCCGCAGGAACAGGAACGCATCCAGGACGCCCCAGGCAGCCGACGCTTCAGCGAGGATCGCCCTCTCTCGAGCCGGTCGTATCAACCAGACTCCGAACCCGAGCGATTCGACGCACGACCACGGCCGGCGGCACGCCGCCCCGTGCAACCCCCCGGAGATCCACTGGATGTGGAACCCCTCGAGGAGGAGGCAACTCCGCAGGGTCGCGCCGCTGGAATGGATATGGATGATCCCTGGTGAACCGCGGGCTGAGGGGCAAGCCCCTCAAGGTCTCTGCGGTCGTCGCAGCTCAGGGCGTCTGTTCAAAGCTCAGCGAAGCGCTGTTGACGCAGTAACGCTGCCCCGTGGGAGCAGGGCCGTCACTGAACACATGGCCGAGATGGGCGTCGCAGCGGGCACAGTTGATTTCGGTGCGCACCATGCCATGGCTTGTGTCGGTCGTCGTGGTGATGGCATCAGCGCTGACGCCGTCCCAGAAGCTGGGCCAACCAGTGCCTGAGTCGAACTTGGTCGTGGAGCTGAACAGAGGGGATCCGCAGCAGACGCAGTGGTACATCCCTGTGGCCTTGTTATCCCAGTAGGCACCGGTGAAGGCGCGCTCTGTTCCGCCTTTGCGTGCCACCTGGAACTGCTCAGGCGTCAGCTGGGACTTCCACTCAGCATCACTGCGCTCCACACGCTTGGAGGCTTCGGATTGGGAGCCGGAGCTTGCGGTCATCGAACCGATTCAATGGCTCCAAAGCTAGTCAGATAAAGCCTGCGGCAGCAGGGAACGCACCTCCTCGGCCAGGGCCGCCACAGCACCGGGTTGACCGCGCAATGCGCGCAGATCCTGCCGCTGCCCTTCCAAACGCTCGGGCGACTGCAGCCAGGCCACCGCCTCATCCGCAATGGCTGCAGGCTGAATCGGCCCCACCCGTTCAGGCACGATCGCGCGTCCGGCGGAGATGTTGGGCCAGGCCAGAAATCCCTTGTGACGCAGGCGCCAGGCACTGAGAAGCAGTCCGATGCACCAGCGCAGGCCCGGCAGACGCGCAACCAGACCGAGCCAGCCATCCCAGGCCTGCATCACGGCCAGATGCTGAGTCGGAACGATCACGATCATGGGCACGCCGAGGGCACCGAGTTCAGCCGTGTTGGCACCCACCGTGGTCAGAGCCAGGGAGCATTGACTCAACGGCCCATGGGCTGGCGGATCCTCCTGAAGATGGATCTCCGTGCCGGCCGTGGTGATCAACCGCCTCCAGGACCGATCCGACTGAGCAGGCTCAAGACGACTGATGCCGGAGCGATAGGCGGCAGCAATCGGGTTGCTGCGCGCACCGGCGAACCGCTGCAACGCCTCCACGGAGGCCGTGGGCGCCACCGGAAGCAGAAACCGAGAGCCGGGACGCTGGGCGGCAATGCGATCGGCCGCCTCCAGCAGGAAGGGCACCCCCACAGCCAGCTTGGCGGCCTTGGAGCCCGGCATCAGCGCAACCCATTCCCCCTCCGGAAGTGGAGCTTGAACCCTGGCGTGGCTTGAGAGGTCAGCCATCAGGTCACCCACCACACGGCAGCGGGAGCGAAAACGCCTGGGCAACTGGTCACGCACTGCCGGCCCCATGGCGGCAAGACGGTCATTCCAGCGGGGCCAGCGGGCCACCCATTCCGCATACGTGATGTGGCGGTAACCAAGCCGCGCCGAGAGCAGAACACTCCAGAACTGATCACCACCAAGAAACACCACAACCCCCTGCGGTGCCCATGGCCCCTCCCGCTTCGGGGTCAGCAACAACGGCCAGAAGCGATCGGCCGGCGTGATCCGATCGAACTGCCCCCAGCGGCTGGCGGCCTCCGCTTCCCGACCTGTGGCATTCGGGCAGGGAACCAGCACAAGACGAAGGCTGATCAACGATCCCTGGGCACGGGGCCTCAGCTGGAGCATGCGATGCAGTTGCTCGGCAAGGGGGCGCACCCAGGTGGCGAGCTCTCCCGGCCCGTTCGAAACGAACACGATCGACAGGCTGGGGGGCGATGCAACACCCACCGTGTCGGTGGAGGGATCAGCCATCGAATGTGATCAAAGGAGGCAGATTGCTGGTCGCCTCAACGCTCAAAGAAGAGACCAGCACTGTTCGGAAGAAAAAGTGCGGATGGCGAGACTTGAACTCGCAAGGCCGAAGCCACACGCCCCTCAAACGTGCGTGTCTACCAATTCCACCACATCCGCGTGGCTGACGGAACCGCTCGGATCTCGTCGGGGTGGATCATAACGGGCCGTGGTCCATGCCCCCCTGAACTCCCCCGGCGGAGAGCCGGACACCCCCCTCGTAAGACCACGTGGTTCCAGAACAATTTGGACCCCAAAGGGTGAGCGCTGATACGATCCGCCCTTGCATGGAACCTGCGGGATGCCCATCGGCAAGGTGCTGATCGCCAACCGCGGCGAAATCGCTCTCCGGATCATTCGGAGCTGCAGAGAACTTGGGATCGCCACGGTCGCTGTCTACAGCACGGTCGATCGCAATGCTCTCCACGTGCAGCTCGCCGACGAAGCGGTCTGCGTCGGGGAAGCGGCCAGTAGCAAGAGTTACCTCAATATCCCCAACATCCTCGCCGCAGCCACCTCACGCGGCGTCGACGCCATCCATCCGGGCTACGGCTTTCTGGCAGAGAACGATCGGTTCGCGGAGATGTGCCGCGACCACGGCATCACGTTCGTGGGCCCATCCCCCCATGCGATCCGATCCATGGGTGACAAGGCCACGGCCAA
>JBGKDM010000179.1:0-13250 GCA_042954165.1 Synechococcus sp. | reverse complement strand
TCCGAGAGTTCGCTGCCGAGCTGGCGCTCGTAGATCGAGCGGTCATCGAACAGCCGTGACACCAGGAAACTGGCCAGGCAGGCCACCAGGAGCGGTTTGAGAATCAGCAGATCCTTCGTCAGGGCGAAGGCCAGAAACATGGCCGTGATCGGCGTGCGTGAGCAGCTGGCCACGAAGGCCCCCATGCCGGCGAACACGTAGGTGCTCGGCACATGGCCCGTCAGTGCCTCCACCCAGATCCCGCAGGCCAGGCCGCTGGCGCCTCCCAGGGTCAGCATCGGGAAGAACAGTCCACCGGGGGCGCCGGAAGCAGCGGCCAGGCCGGTGCTGAAGAACAGCACCACAAACGTGCCCAGGGCCATCGGGATGTCGGCCTCGCCAGCGGCGATCAGATCCTTGAGGCCGTCCAGGTTGTGGAAGGCCTCGGGCAGAAAGGCGTAAACCCCCCCCAGCACCCCGCCACTCAGCACCATCCGCAGCACTAGGCGATCGCCGAACCAGGCATCCCCCTTGCGCTGCATGGCCAGCACGTAGCGGCAGTAGAGCTCCGCGAGCAGTCCCACCACGGCCCCCAGGCCGATCAGGTAGCCCAGGTCGATCGGAAGGAAGCTCACCAGCGGCGTGTACTGGCGCTCCAGCTGGAACCCCTGGGTGGCATCCAGCCCCCCCGTGGCAGGGCTGATCCCTACCAGGCCGAACACATCCGCCCAGGCATCGGCCCAGAAGGTGGTCACGATCACCAGCAGCAGCACCACCGGGCGGGCGGAGTGCAGCAGTTCCTCCACGGCGTAGACGAAGCCGCCGATCGGGGCGCTGAACACCGCCGCGATGCCGGCGCCACCGCCTGCGGCCACGATCACCCGGCGGAAGGCCACCGGGGCCTTGAGCCAGCGGGCCATCTGCCAGGCCACCGAGCCACCCATCTGCACGGCCGGGCCTTCCGGACCCAGGGGGAAGCCGCTGCCGATGGCCACGATGCCGGCCACCAGCTTCACCAGCCCCACCTGCAGGCCCATCGGCACGGCCCGATGTTTGAGGAACGCCATGATGTGGGTAATGCCTGAGCCGCCTGCGGCCGGCGCCAGGCGCGACACCAGCAGCGCCGACACCAGGCCGCCGAAGGCCCCCAGGCACGGCAGCACGGCCCAGGCCGGGAACTCGTTGAGCAGCTCAAGCCGCCAGCCCCCCAGCAGCTTCAGCCCTGCTTTGAACAGCACGCCGGTCAGGGCGGCGCCCAGACCGGTGAACATCAGGGCCAGCACCACCACCCACCAGCGCCGCTCCAGCAGGCGCCGGATGCTGCGGCTCGACCCCAGCTGATGGCGGCGTTGTTTCAGTTCACTGAGGACGCTCATGGTTCTCCCCGCCGGGGTCAGGCCCCGGCCAGCACCTCCGCTTCATCGGCGGCGCTCACCACCCGACCTTCGTCTTCGAAGCCGGAGATCTGATCGAAGTTCAGGTAGCGGTAGAGCTCATCGGAGAGGGGATCGATCTTCTCCGCTGCGATGCGGCGGTACTCCTCCGGGGTGGGGATGCGTCCCAGCTGGGCGCAGACGGCCGCGAGCTCGGCGCTGCCCAGGTACACCTGTGCCCCCTTGCCCAGGCGATTGTTGAAGTTGCGGGTGCTGGTGGAGAAGACCGTGGTGTTGTCCTCCACCCGGGCCTGGTTGCCCATGCACAGGGAGCAGCCGGGCATCTCCATGCGGGATCCGGCCGCCTCGAAGGTGGCGTAGTAGCCCTCGGCCTTCAGGGTGTCCTCGTCCATGCGGGTGGGCGGGCAGACCCAGAGGCGCGCCTGGTTCTGGCCGGCCCCCTCCAGCACCTTGGCGGCGGCGCGGTAATGGCCGATGTTGGTCATGCAGGAGCCGATGAACACCTCTTGCACCGGGTCGCCGGACACTTCGCTCAGCAGCTTGACGTTGTCGGGATCGTTGGGGCAGGCCACCACGGGTTCGGTGAGCTCATCGAGGTTGATCTCCAGCACCTCGGCGTACTCGGCATCCGCATCGGCACTGAGCAGCTGCGGATTGGCGAGCCAGGCCTCCATCGCCTTGATCCGGCGCGCCAGGGTGCGGGCATCGCTGTAGCCGCGGGCGATCATGTTCTTGAGCAGGGCCACGTTGCTGCGCAGGTACTCGCTCACGGTGTCTTCGGAGAGCTTGATGGTGCAGCCGGCGCAGGAGCGCTCGGCGCTGGCATCGGTGAGTTCGAAGGCCTGTTCGAGCTTCAGATCCGGCAGCCCTTCGATCTCCATGATCCGGCCGTTGAAGAGGTTCTTCTTGTTGGCCTTCTCCACCGTGAGCAGCCCGCGCTGAATGGCGACCCAGGGAATGGCATTCACCACATCGCGCAGGGTGACGCCCGGCTGCAGAGAGCCGCTGAAGCGCACCAGCACGGATTCGGGCATGTCCAGCGGCATGGCGCCGATGGCGGCGGCGAAGGCCACCACCCCGGAGCCGCCGGGGAAGGAGATGCCGAGAGGGAACCGGGTGTGGCTGTCACCGCCGGTGCCCACCGTGTCTGGCAGCAGCATGCGGTTCAGCCAGCTGTGGATGATGCCGTCGCCGGGGCGCAGGGCGACGCCGCCGCGCTGGGCGAAGAAGTCAGGCAGATCTTTCTGGGTCTGCAGATCCACCGGCTTGGGATAGGCAGCGGTGTGGCAGAAGCTCTGCATCACCAGGTCGGAGGAGAAGCCCAGGCAGGCCAGCTCCTTCATTTCGTCCCGGGTCATCGGCCCGGTGGTGTCCTGGGAGCCCACGGTGGTCATCAGCGGCTCGCAGCTGGTGCCGGGCCTGACGCCCGGCAGACCGCAGGCCTTGCCCACCATCTTCTGGGCCAGGGTGAAGCCCTTGCCCGTGTCCGCCGGCGCCGATGGGCGGATGAAGAGGTCGGAGGCGGGAAGGCCCAGCTGATTGCGCACCTTGTCGGTGAGGGCCCGGCCGATCATCAGCGGAATCCGGCCGCCGGCGCGCACCTCATCGCTGATCGTGCTCGGCTTGAGCTCGAAGCGGGCGATCACCTCGCCGGCGTTGGCTTCACCCGCAGCCCGTTCGATCGTGCCGGCATGGGGACGGATCGTGATCACATCGCCGCTGTTCAGGGCCGTGACGTCACATTCGATCGGCAGGGCACCGGAATCCTCAGCCGTGTTGAAGAAGATCGGCGCGATCTTGCCGCCGAGGATCACGCCTCCGGCCTTCTTGTTGGGCACATGGGGAATGGCGTTGCCGGTGTGCCAGAGCACGGAGTTGATCGCGCTCTTGCGGGAGCTGCCGGTGCCCACCACATCACCCACGTAGGCCACGGGATGGCCTTTCTGCTTCAAGGTGTTGATCGTGTTCAGGCCCTCGGGATCCCGGGTCTCGAGCATGGCCAGGGCATGGAGTGGGATGTCCGGCCGGGTGGTGGCATGGGTCGCCGGCGACAGATCGTCGGTGTTGGTTTCCCCGTCCACCTTGAACACCGTCACGGTGATCTCCTCGGCCAGTTCGGGCTTGCTGGTGAACCATTCACCGGCCGCCCAGCTGTCGACCACCTGCCTGGCGAAGCGGTTGCTTGCCGCCAGCTCCATCACCTCGTTGTAGGCGTCGTAGACCAGCAGGGTGCGGCTCAGGCCTTCGGCGGCACAACCGGCCAGGGCGGAATCGCTGTGTTGCAGCAGTTCGATCAGCGCCGCCACGTTGTACCCCCCCACCATGGTGCCGAGCAGGCGGGTGGCCTCCATCGGTGACACCAGGGGGCTGCTGGTGCTGCCCTGGGCCACGGCGCTCAGCCAGGTGGCTTTCACGTAGGCCGCTTCGTCCACGCCGGGGGGGATGCGTTCGCTCAGCAGGTGCAGCAGCTCCTCTTCCTCGCCCGCGGGAGGGGCCTGCAGCAGTTCCGTGAGTGCCTGGGTCTGCTCGGCGTTCAGCGGCAGGGGGGGAATTCCCTGGGCTGTCCGTTCGGCGGCGCTTGCACGGTAGGCACTCAGCATCGAATCGCTCCTCTGACGTTGGGCATTCACCCCATTCTTCTTTGTGATGGGTCAGCGTCTGGTGACGGTTGCATCCAGCGGCGACCGTAATCTGGTTGTTTCGCGGCCAGGTGCATGACCACCACCTCCGATCTCCATGTAGTGGAGACCCGTCCCCTGGTGGCGCCTGCCCTGCTGCACAAGGATTTTCCGATCAGTCCTGCGGCGGCCGACACCGTGGCCGGTGCCCGTCGTCGCATCCAGGCGATTCTGAGTGGTCAGGACAGTCGCCTGCTGGTGATCGTGGGCCCCTGCTCCGTTCACGATGTGGACGCCGCGCGTGAGTACGCCCGCCGTCTGGCTCCCCTGCGTGAGCGGCACCGTGATGCCCTTGAGGTGGTCATGCGGGTCTATTTCGAGAAGCCCCGCACCACCGTGGGCTGGAAAGGGTTGATCAATGACCCTCACCTCGACGGCTCCTACGACATCAACACCGGGCTGCGGCTGTCCCGATCGCTGCTCCTCGATCTGGCCTGTGACGGCATGCCCACCGCCACGGAACTGCTGGATCCCGTCGTTCCGCAGTACATCGCTGACCTGATCAGCTGGACCGCCATTGGCGCCCGCACCACGGAGAGCCAGACCCACCGCGAGATGGCGTCGGGCCTGTCCATGCCGATCGGCTACAAGAACAGCACCGATGGCAGCGTCACCATCGCCATCAATGCCATGCAGGCGGCATCGAAACCCCACCATTTTCTCGGCATCAATCAGGGGGGGCAGGCCTCCATCGTGAGCACCACCGGCAATCCCCACGGGCATCTGGTGCTCCGGGGTGGCAGTCGCGGCACCAATTTCCATCGCGAAGCCGTGCAGGCGGCGGCCGCCGAGCTGAGCCGGTCCGATCTGGCGGCTCGGATGATGGTGGATTGCAGCCATGGCAACTCCAACAAGGACTACCGCCGTCAGGGGGAGGTGCTTGCCACGGTGGCTGAGCAGGTCCGCGAGGGGTTCAACCATGTGATGGGCGTGATGCTGGAGAGCCACCTGGTGGAAGGCAACCAGAAGCTCAATCCGGATCGCGCCGCCATGACCTACGGCCAGAGCGTCACCGATGCCTGCATCAGCATCGAGTCGACCGCCGAGCTGCTGGATCAGCTCGCCTCGGCGGTGCAGGCGTCGCGGGTGACGGCCTGATCTGGCACTCTGAAGCCGCGAGTGCCAGCTTTGTTGATCAATAGTGGCGAGATGTAAGGCTTTTTGTTGATACGTTCGCGCTGAACATCTGATCAATTCTTGAACCTTAGATTCCTGCGATCAATGGGCGGAGGTCAGGCTGATGGTGTTGCTTCATTTTTTCGGCTTCGGCGATTCCCTTCGTTTGTTTGAACTGGAGCAGCAGACCGGGCTCTGGGTGCGCGGGTTCAGACCGTTGCAGCTCGATGGTGTTCTGCAGTGGACCCAGCGTGTGGCCGGTCAGCAGCACTGGGATCCCGATCCGCTCCAGCACCAGGTGATGCGGTTGTGGATGGAGCGTGCGGACCAGATCAGCCGCTGGCAGGCCGGCCTGCGTCAGTTGCCTGAGGATCAGGTGCTGGTGGCCGGTCTTGGCAGTCATGGCGACTGGAGTCGCCATTGGGAGCAGATGCTGCGCGTTTGAGGATCACCGCCTTAGCGGGCCAGCCAATGCCAGCTGAGGCCCACGGCCAGTGGCACCGTGAGGTTGTCGAGACCCCAGCGGCTGAGCTGCTCAAGTCCGGTGGCCAGCAGAGCGATGCCCAGCAGGCCGGCCATTCCCGGCTCGGACGGGCTTGCCAGGCTCAGCAGGATCAGCACCAGCAGGCTGAGGCCAGCCATGGTTGCGGTGCCGGCAAGGGATTTGGTCTGTCCCCACACGCTCCAGCGGGGCGAGGTCAGGGCTCGGCCGAGCAGGCCTGCGCCGCCGTCGCCTGCGGCCATCACCAGAAGCCCGGCGCAGGCAGCCTGCGGTTGATCGACCCAGAACAGGGCCAGCAGACTCGTGATCGCGAGGCCGTAGGCGACGGTGCCGTAACTCTTGCGATCGATGTCTTCCACCGCAGGCAACAGCTTCCAGCGGTGGTTGATGACGGCTCCGGTTGTGACGGTGATCGCAACCGGCAGTGCGATGGCCGCCGGCACCCCCAGCCACCAGGCCAGAGGCAGCACCGGACCGGTGCCGATGTGGAGAATCTTGCGACTCAGTTCCCGCTGGTTCGGCCATCGTCTGCGGGCCAGTACGCAGAGGATGAGCACCAGGCTCATCCAGAGCATGATCAAGCCGACACCGATCCAGGGGCTCAAGCGGCCTGCTGATGGTTGGTCATCATCCGCAGCTTGAGGATCGCTTTGGCCTCAAGCTGGCGCACCCGTTCCCTGGACACGTTGATCTGTCTGCCGATCTCGGCCAGGGTCAGGGGTTCTTCACCATCGAGTCCGAACCGCAGACGCAGGATTTTCTGTTCCCGCTCATTCAGCTGCGACAGCCATCCGCCGAGATGTTCCTTCTGGATGGAGCGGTCCATCCCCTCCATGGGTTCATCGCCGTTGGGGTCCGGGATCAGTTCTCCCAGGGTGCTGCGATCCTCCTCGCCGCGGGCGTGGGCATCCAGAGACGCGCAGGGGGCGCTCTGGGAGATCAGGTCTTCCAGGTCACGGGGTTCGATGCCCATCGCATGGGCCAGCTCCAGTCGATTCGGCTGCCGGCCGAAACGATGGGATAGCTCGCGGGAGATGCGCCGCATCTTGGAGAGCTTTTCGCTGACGTGAATCGGCAGCCTGATGGTGCGTGCGCTGTTGTCGATCGCCCGCGTCATGCCCTGGCGGATCCACCAGTAGGCATAGGTGGAGAACTTGTAGCCCATGGCGGGGTCGAATTTGTCGACGGCCCGTTCCAGGCCGATCGCCCCTTCCTGCACCAGATCAAGCAGCTCAAGGCCCTGGTTCTGGTACTTCTTGGCAACGCTGACCACGAGGCGCAGATTGGCGGCCATCATCCGGTCACGGGCCCGCTTGCCCATGCGGATCTTGTGGCGCTCCCTGGGCGTGCGATCCGCTTCCGGCGTGTCCAGCAGCTGTTTCATGGCCTGCACGTGATGGGCAAGCTCGATCTCTTCAGCGGCGGTGAGAAGGGGAATCCGGCCGATACTGCTGAGGTAATAGCCGATGGAGTCGGTGGACAGACGTCCTGCCTGCTTGATCTGACGTGCTGCCTGTGCCGCTTTACTGCTGCTCTGATTGCTCCGAACACGCTTGGTGTTCGGCAAAGCAGGTTCCACCGGAGCGCTGCCATGGGCATCACTGGTGGACTCCAGAGGGATCCCCATCACCCTGGCCTCCTGAGATTTGATTTGGGCGAAATTTAGCACTGCAAGTGCTATTTGGCGGAAGCAAATCCGAAGATTTGCCGTATAAGAATGCTCTCAGTCGGTTATTTGTTTGATTTCAGGAATTTAACCCCGAATGTTCATTTTTTCGTTTCTTTAATGCACAAGGGGAGGAGAGTGTGTAGTGCTGATCACACTATCCCGGGTTGGTGGTCAGATCCCTCTCTATGGCAGGCGTCTCCGGCGGAAGGCCATGTCTCCAGGACGTGTTCAGCGCCACCTGGGAATTGATGGGGCTGGATCCTGGTTGGCGCTGTGTGAAGGAGCCGTCGCTGTGCATCTCCCAGGCGCCGTAATCGTCGGCCAGATAAAGATCGAGCAGTCGCTCCAGTTGCTGGCGCAGCTCAGGATTGGCGATGGGCGTCACGGCCTCGACGCGTCGATCAAGATTGCGCGGCATCCAGTCGGCGCTGCCGATGTACGCCTCCGGTTCGCCTCCATTGCCGAACCAGACGATGCGGGAGTGCTCGAGATAGCGGCCGATGATGCTCACCACGCGGATGTTGTCGCTGAGGCCTGGTTTGCCTGGGTAAAGACAACACATGCCCCGGATGATCAACTCGACCTGCACCCCTGCCTGTGACGCTTCGTAGAGCAACGCCACGATCGCCGGGTCCACAAGGGAATTCATTTTCGCGCGGATTCGGCCGCCACGACCCTGCCTGGCGTGGTTGATCTCCCGCCGGATCAGTTCCTCCGTGCCCTTGCGCAGGGTCACCGGCGCCACCAGCAGTTTGCGGAAGCTCTGCTGCTTGGAGAAACCGGTGAGGTAATTGAAAAGCTCCACCAGGTCCTGCCCCAGTTCTGGTTCTGCCGAGAGCAGGCCGAGATCGGTGTAGAGCTTGGAGGTCTTGGAGTTGTAATTGCCGGTGCCGATGTGCACATAGCTGCGCAACCGCTGTTTCTCACGGCGCACCACGAGCACGATCTTGGTGTGGGTCTTGAGCCCGATCACGCCGTACACCACGTGCACGCCTGAACTTTCCAGCTGCTTCGCCCACTGGATGTTGTTGTCTTCGTCGAAGCGCGCCTTGAGTTCGACCAGGGCCATCACCTGCTTGCCGTTCTCGGCGGCGCGGATCAGGGCGGCGATGATCGGTGAATCCTTGGAGGTGCGGTACAGGGTCATCTTGATCCCCATCACCTGGGGGTCATCAGCCGCCTGACTGATGAACTCCTCGACCGAGGTGGAGAAGAGGTCGTAGGGATGGTGCAGCAGCACATCCCGTCGCCGGATCACCGAGAAGATGCTCTGGAATTCCTCCTCCTTGATCGAGCCGTCCTCGAGCATGCTGCGCTGCGTGCGGGCCAGGCTGGTCGGCGTTGCGCCTCTGAGAGGTTCATCCTTGAGCTCCTCCAGCGGCAGAGCCAGCAGGCTGAACAGGTCGTCGAGGCCCAGCGGTCCGTCGACGCGGTAGAGATCGTCCTCGCTGACTGACATCCCGTCCATCAGCATTTCGAGAACGTCTTCCGGCATTTCGTTGGCCACCTCCAGCCGCACGACCTCACCCCCCATCCGTCGCTTGTGGAGGCCCTGCTCGATCGCGATCATCAGGTCGTCGGCCTCGAGATCCCGCAGTTCCAGGTCAGCGTCCCGGGTGACCCGGAAGAAATAGTGCCCCGCCACGATCATTCCCGGGAACAGCAGCCCGATGTTGAAGGCCACCACCTGCTCCAGCGGCACGGCGGTGTGGACGCTGTCGTCAACCGGTTCGCCCAGCTCCGGGGGAATCGCCACGAAGCGCGGCAGCATCGTCTGGGGCACCTTCACCCGGGCCAGCTGACCCTGACCGCTGTCGGGGTCCACCACCAGGGCCGCAATGTTGAGGCTCAGATTGCTGACGAACGGGAACGGATGGGCAGGATCCACCGCCAGTGGTGTCAGCACCGGGAAAATCGCCGTCAGAAAAAAATTGTCGACCCAGGCTTGTTGCTGCTCATTGAGCTGCGGGTAATCGAGGAGATGAACCGCGTGCCTCTGCAGTTCGCTCTTGAGGTGGTTGCGGTAGTGCTGTTGTTGCTGGTCCAGCAGTGGAATCAGCGTTGTGCGGATGGCCTTGAGTTGCTGCTGGGGAGTGCGGCCGTCCGCGCTGGCCTTGCCGAGCCCGGCCTCCACCTGAGATTTCAGTGATGCCACCCGCACCATGAAGAACTCATCGAGGTTGTTGCTGAAGATGGCGCTGAATTTGGCCTGTTCCAGCAAGGGCGTGCGCGGATCAAGAGCCTGCGCGAGCACCCTCTGGTTGAAGTCGATCCAGCTGAGTTCCCGATTGATGTAGTGGTCAGGATTCAGGGAACGCTCTGCCATCTGCGGCGGGGTGGGGGGAGAAGTGACGACCTCGTCGGCAACGTAGCAATCGTCCTCGGATGCCCAGGTGTTGTGGATGGCTTTTCAGGCCTGCCGCCTCTGGAGGGGATCCGGACGTTTGCCGGCCACCAGCACGGCCACGCCGACCAGCATCAGGCTGCCGAACCAGAAGGGGCTCGTGGTCCCAAGGCGGTCGTAGCTGAGTCCGGCTGCGGCTGCTCCCAGGAACGTGCCAAGGCTCTGGAGTCCCTGCAGGCCTCCCAGCGCCGATCCCTGCCCTTCGCTGCCGAGACGTCGGGAGACCAGGGCCCGCAGGCAGGGGGTCACCAGGCCCGTGCCCAGGGCGAGAAGGGCCACGGCGCTGTAGACGACGGGAACGGATGTCGCTGGGGTCGCCATCGGCACCAGCAGGCAGCCGGACGTGAGCAGGCCAAGCCCGATCAGGGTCAGCCGCAGTTCCCCGAAGCGGTTCACGAGGGGACCGATCAGGGTGCCCTGCACGACCATGGCGATCACCCCCACGACGGCAAAGGCAGCTCCCGCCATGCCTTCGGTCCAGTTGAAGCTGTTTCTCAGGTACAGCACCAACACGGTGGTGAACCCGTTGAAGGCCATGAAAAAGCCGAAGAAGGCCACCGACAGACGCCGCACGTCGGGCTTCGCGAACACCCGTTTCAGCAGGGTGAAGGGATTCAGCTCCCGTTTGCGGGGAAGAGCTTTGCGTGCATCGACCGGGTGGGTCTCCGGCAGAAGCAGGAGCACCACCAGCAGATTGATCACGGCGAAGGTGGTGGCGGCCCAGGCCGGAATCAAGCGGTTGATGTCACCGAGCCAACCCCCGAGGCCGGGGCCGAGGGCGAAGCCCAGGCCGAAGGCCACGCCGATCAGCCCGAAGGCCCTGGCGCGGTTCTCCGGGGTGGTGATGTCCGCGAGCACCGCCGTGGCTGTCGCGGCTGTGCCACCGCTGGCGCCATCGATGATGCGTGCCAGAAACAGCATGCCGAGTGGAAGTCCGGCCGCGGCGGCACCGGGCCACCACTGCTGCCAGGGCAGGCTCAGCGTCGTTGCGAACAGGCCCATGCCCAGCACCGAGCCCAGAACGCAGACACTGATCACCGGCTTGCGCCCGAAGCGATCGCTCAGGGCCCCGATCAGCGGGGCCACCGTGAACTGCGACAGGGCGTAGCTGCCGGACAGGAATCCCACCGTGCTCCCATCACGGCTGAAATCGGTCAGCAGAAACGGCAGCAGCGGCAGAAAAATGCTTTCGCTCAGCCGGTCGTTGAGGAGCGTCAGGAAGACGCTGAGAAGGGTGGGGAACCGAAACCGTCTCAAGGCTGGGCGCGGATGGCAGGACTGCTGAGGGCGTCACCCTCCCACAGCGCCTCTCCAGGCGATCAGGTCGTTCAGGACCTGCGCGGCCCGTCCGTCTTTCAGGCTGGCTTCCGCTGCTTCCAGGCCGGCCTCAAGGGTTGAGGCCTGACCGGCCAGCCAGAGATAACTGCCCGCATTCCAGCGCAGAGATGCCGCCAGAGGGCCCTGATTGCTCAGGGCCTGCGCTGCCTGATCGGCCCAGACTTCGAGATCGGTCCATTCCGGATCGGAGTCGTAGCAACCGTGGTCACGGGGATGCAGGATCAGGCGCTCCGCGGCCTGGCCACCTTTCAGGCGTGCCGTGATGCAGGCCCGACTGATCGGCAGGTCGGTGCCGCCTTCGAGGCCTTTCACCGTGATGACATCGTTCTCGCCGGCCAGGGTGAGTGCTTCCCAGGCACGGCTTTCGGTCGGGGGATGCACAAAACCGCTCACCAGCAGGTGGTCGCCGGTGTGGGCGGTCCAGAGCAGCTCGGCACTGGCGATCGGGGGGCGTTTGCCCAGGTCGTCGCGGTGTGGGTTCAGCGCATCGGCAAGGGGGAAATGGGTGGGTTGATGGATCAGGGCCAGGCCGTGGGCCTGGAACCCACGGCGCACCGTGTCGATGGAGAGGCTGGCCAGCTCCAGGCCCAGGCTTTCGAACAGTTCCGCGGCAGTGACGCCGTACTTCACGGGCATCCGCGCCCCGGCCTGAAACACCACCGGCTGGCCCGCCGCCAGCAGCACAAGCGCTGTCAGCGGATAGAGCGGCGCTGTGCGCTTGCGCCCATCGAAGGGCATGCCGAAGCACATCGGTCGCCTCTGGTCCGGCGCGCTCAGCACCGTCGGCCCCAGGCGTCGGTAGGTGTCCACCATGCCCGTGAGCTCCTGGGGCTCAGGTCTGCGAATGCGGTGTGCGATCAGAAAGGCCCCGATCTGGGCATCGCTCGCCTGGCCGGTGAGCATCAGCTCGAAGGCTTCGTCGGCTTCCGTTCGAGTCAGCCCCGTGCTGGTGTGCTCTCCGCTGCCCACTTTGCGCAGCAGTTCCTTGAAACGCACACGCGGTGTTTGCTCGCTGGTCGGGGCTGGGGACACCAGGCTGGAGGTGACAGAGTTGTAATTGTCTGCTTTTGACGAGACGGGTCAAAGTAACGGTTGTTACAGGTTTCCGGCTCCTGCGCCGTGGGCTTCCCGGGGATCAGGGCGTGATGGTGTGTTTGTGATCGAGTTGTGTTGAGACATTGTCAACTTTTATTCTGTTGTCTTTGCTGCCAAATGTCAGCTTTCTAGGGCGAATTTTGGTAGCCAACGTGTCGGAATGCTGTTGCTTTTGGGCTGAAGCTTGAGTCACTGCTGAGACCTCCAGGCTTGGAGCCATTCATTAGACAGCAGGTCCATTCTCTCTCAGGTTTATGACTGCTTCAGCGCTCACGCCGTCCCTGGCGGCCCCGTCTCAGGCCACGGTGACGGCCACCCTGATGGCGGCGAAGAAAGCCAAGGGAATGAGTTTCGCCGACCTCGAGGCTGCCCTCGGTCTTGATGAAGTCTGGATTGCCTCTCTGTTCTACGGCCAGGCAACAGCGTCTGCCGAAGAAGCTGAGAAGCTGGCGTCACTCTTGTCACTTGATCCAGCGATCACGGCTGCGCTTCAGGAGTTCCCCACCAAGGGAAGTCTGGAGCCTGTGATTCCAACCGATCCCCTGATCTATCGCTTCTACGAGATCATGCAGGTCTATGGAATGCCCCTGAAGGATGTGATCCAGGAGCACTTCGGCGATGGCATCATGAGTGCCATTGATTTCACGCTGGATGTCGACAAGGTTGAGGATCCCAAAGGCGATCGGGTGAAAATCACCATGTGCGGAAAATTTCTTCCTTATAAAAAATGGTGAGCCTGTTGGTTCAGGCATGACGCACGCTCAGGGCCCGGTTCAAACCGGGCCTTTTTTGTTGATCACGTGCGGTATTGCTGTTGCAGCTGTTTGCAGGCCAGTTGCCGCCGGGGTTCCTGTTCGAGGGTCTGGCTCAGTTCCAGCAGCCAGCGCTGACTTGTAGGTGTGGCGATGCAGCCAAGCGCACGCAGGGCTGCGCCTGCCACCGCGTCCGAACCGGTGCTGCTCAGCTGCGCGAACCGTTCGCTGATCAAGGCACCATCGCGGCGCTGCAGCAGGCGCACGGCGGCCAGGGCCACTGGATCGCGGAAATCGCTCAGCAGGGGCTCGCACAGGTGCAA
>JBGKDM010000178.1:0-2509 GCA_042954165.1 Synechococcus sp. | reverse complement strand
GCCCAGGAACTGGCCTTTCGGGCCCCCAAGGACAACACGAGCAGCACGATCGTGATCGGCTACGACCGTCGCTTTCTGGCGCCCGAGCTGGCCGAAGCGATCGGAGCCGCAGTGCGGGGCTGCGGTCTTGAGCCGCTGCTGACCAGTACGCCCGTGCCCACCCCGGCCTGCAGCTGGGCTGTGGTTCAGCGTCAAGCCCTCGGAGCCCTGGTGATCACCGCCAGTCACAATCCGCCTGAGTGGCTTGGCCTCAAGATCAAGGGCCCCTTTGGAGGCTCGGTGGAGGGGGATTTCACCGCAGCGGTTGAGCAGCGGCTCAAGGCAGGGGGCACGACCCCTCCGATCCCGGGCGACACGCCCCGGTTCGACGCCCGTGGCGACCATCTCGCAGGTCTTCGGGGAAAGCTCGATCTGGACAGGCTGCAGGACGGCATCAAGGCCATGGGTCTGCAGGTGATCGTCGACCCGATGCATGGATCCGCAGCGGGATGCATGGTGGATCTCCTGGGAGGCACCGAGGGACCAGTCCGGGAGATCCGGGGCGAGCGTGATCCCCTGTTTGGCGGGCATCCACCCGAACCTCTCGCTCCTTACCTCCAGGAGCTGATCACGGCAGTGAAGGCCGCAAGCACAGACACCGCACCCGCGGTCGGCCTGGTCTTCGATGGCGACGGCGACCGGATTGCGGCCGTGGATGAAAACGGCCGGTTCTGCAGCACCCAGCAGCTGATGCCTCTGCTGATTGATCATCTCGCCGGAGCGAAGCAACGTCCCGGGAGCGTGGTGAAGACGGTGAGCGGCTCCGATCTGATGCGGCTGGTTGCCGAAGATCTGGGGCGCGAAGTGATTGAACTGCCTGTTGGGTTCAAGTACATCGCCGCAACGATGCTGGCGGGGGATGTCTTGATCGGTGGCGAAGAGTCCGGGGGGGTCGGCTTCGGCATGCACCTTCCTGAACGCGATGCACTGTTTGCCGCATTGCTTGTTCTGGAAGCTCTCGTGGAGGGAAAGACTGGACTTGGGCAACGGATTGCAGCGCTTCAGCAACGCTGCGGCGGAACCAGTCACTACGACAGGCGCGACCTGCGACTACCCGACATGAACACCCGCAGACGGCTGGAAGCCAGCCTGGCGCAGGAACCGCCACGTCATGTTGCGGGGATCGCCGTGCAGGAGGTCACAACACTGGATGGTGTGAAACTGCGCATGGGCCCAAGCCACTGGCTGATGCTTCGCTTCTCCGGCACCGAGCCTCTGCTCAGGTTGTACTGCGAAGCCCCGAGCCCTGAACGCGTCGCGGACGTGCTCACCTGGGCCGAGGCCATGGCAACCTCGGTCTGACGAAACCCGACCATCGTCTCTACGTCACGGTGTCATTCATGACTTCACGAACGCTGGTCATCGCCAGTGGCAACGCAGGCAAGATCCGGGAGTTCGGGCGCCTGCTCGCCAATCTCCCGATCACCGTGGAGTCTCAGCCAGACGGCCTGGAGGTGGATGAAACAGGAACAACGTTTGCCGAAAACGCGCGCCTGAAAGCCATCACCGTGGCCAAGCGAACCCAGCAATGGGCTCTCGCTGATGACTCAGGTCTGAGCGTGAAGGCGCTCGACGGAGCTCCTGGCATCTACTCCTCCCGCTACGCCGACAACGATCAGGCACGGATCTCGCGTCTGCTGGACGAATTGGGGGAGGAGGGGACACGAACAGCTCACTTCTCTGCCGCTCTCTGCATCGCAGCTCCTGATGGGACGGTTCTCGTCGAAGTGGAGGGTCGCTGCCATGGGGTCATCACACGGGCGCCGCGGGGCCAGCAGGGCTTCGGCTACGACCCGGTCTTCGAAGTGGACGGCACGGATCTCACCTTTGCGGAAATGAATGACGAACAGAAACGCACGGTTGGCCATCGCGGACGAGCCTTCGCGTTGCTTGAGCCGCAGTTGAAACAGCTGCTGCGTCAGAGCTGAGCTCAGCTGAGGCAGTACATAAGATCCACACGCAATGTCTGCTTCGGTTGCGGAGCTTCATCGGGGCGGAAGGGTTGGCCTGATGCCCGAAGACTCTGGGGAACCGGTGTGAATCCCTCGGAACGTTCCTCAATGCTGAGGAGCGCCACGTGCTTCAGCCCCAGAAATCGGGAGGCTGTCTCGGCACGTCGTCGCCCCTGTTGCAGCGCTTGATCCAACAGACGAGACGCGAGCGACGTCGCGGCCCCCTCGGATGCGAGGGAAGTCATACCCCGCAGACGAACCCCGTCTGAGCGACCAGCCAGCTGAATCAGAGCGTTGTAGTCCGAACGATCCACCACGCCACTGATGCTGGTGACCGCCCGCTCCAGCGGGGGCCGACCATGGCGATCGCCACGCACGGCATACAGGCGCGGTGCGTCAACCGTGATCTGCCCCAGGGACAGAGGCGCAACAGCGCTGCGGGTTCGAGCAAGACGTTCCTGAAGCAACGTCTGCGCCGCTGACTTGGTCTCCGCTTCCGCCTCAAGCCCCAGTGAGAA
>JBGKDM010000177.1:0-2864 GCA_042954165.1 Synechococcus sp. | reverse complement strand
GGATGCCCTCTGCGACAGCGAGGGGAAGGTGGTGATCGGCGGCCTGATGGAGCACATCGAACCCGCCGGCATCCATTCAGGTGATTCCGCCTGCTGTCTGCCCTCGGTCTCCCTCGGTGATCAGGCGCTGGATCTGATCCGTCGCTGGAGCGAGGCCCTGGCGCTGGCCCTCAAGGTGCAGGGTCTGATCAATCTGCAGTTCGCAGTGCAGCGCGATGCCGCCGGCGAGGAGATCGTTTACATCATTGAGGCGAATCCCAGGGCCTCCCGCACCGTTCCCTTCGTCGCCAAAGCGACCGGAGTCCCCCTGGCCCGGGTGGCCACAAGGCTGATGACGGGGGAAACCCTCGCGCAAGTTGGGCTGACGGAGGAACCGACACCGCCGCTGCAGACCGTCAAGGAGGCGGTGCTGCCGTTCCGGCGCTTCCCCGGAGCCGACTCGGTGCTGGGGCCGGAGATGCGCTCGACCGGTGAGGTAATGGGCTCGGCGGACGATTTCGGCATGGCCTACGCCAAGGCTGAGCTCGGCGCCGGCGATGCCCTGCCCACCACAGGCTGCGTCTTCCTCTCCACCCATGACCGCGACAAACAGGCCCTCGTGCCGGTGGCCCGTCGCCTGATCGACCTTGGCTTCCAGCTCACGGCCACCTCGGGAACCGCCAAGGTGCTATCCCAGGCAGGGCTTGCCGTCACATCGGTGCTGAAGGTGCACGAGGGTCGCCCCAACATCGAGGATCAGATCCGTTCCGGCGGCGTGCAGCTGGCGATCAACACCCCGATCGGTCGCCAGGCGGCACACGACGACCGTTACATCCGTCGTGCTGCCCTGGATTATTCAGTCCCTACCGTCACCACCCTGGCGGGAGCACGCGCTGCGGTCGAAGCGATCGCTGCCCTGCAGGCGGAAAGCCTCACAATCCACGCCCTGCAGGATGTGCATCGTGCCGGGGTGAGCCACTAGGGTCGTTCGATCGATCAAGGTGTCCGTTTTGACGCAGGCCCTCAGCTCAACGATTGCCCCCGGCAGTGACTGCCGGGATGCGTTCCGCTCCGCTTACAGCAACCGCTACACCTGGGAACCAGGTTTCGGTGGCTACCAGGGCCGATGCATCTGGACCCAGGGTGATCAGCGTGTTGAGGGCACCTTCCGTGTAGGTGCCGATCTCAAGGCCTCCGTTGAAGGGGTCGACAACGACGAGGTGGAGAAGGCGATTGCCTCACAACTGTGGGAGGTGGCGATTCATCGGGTCCGTCGAAGCTTCGATCAGGTGCATGGCGAGAACACCTTCACAGCAGGCGAGACAACGGACGAAGGCCTCGAGGTGGTGATCGGCGGCAAGGGTGCCGGCGATCGCTACCGCATCAAAAACGATGTGGTGACCATGGTGCACCGCCCCATCCACGGCACGGTGGTGACGATTCACACCGGCAGCACCACCGACACCGGATCGGGCTACCTCAGCCACACCTACACCAGTCAGTACTCCGACCCGGACACCGGCGCAGCACGAGGTGCTGCCAATCAATTCGAAGACAGCTTCGCGCCTCTGGCCGGTAACGGCCCCTGGGTCCTCGAACAGAGGGTGATCACCAGCAAGGATTCCGAAGGTGCGGAGTCGCAGCAAGTGTTCCAATTCGTTGACTTGGTTGCCTCCTAATCGACCGCAGTTGACCGATCCGCTTTCATGGTGATTTCGATCACCGTGGATGGTTTTTGCAACCGCTGAATCAGGGATCGACAGGCTGGTCAACACCATCAACGGACCGATTAATGCGTTCGCATGGGGTTGGCCCACCGTCGGCCTGATCTCGATCACAGGCATTGTCCTGATGATCGGACTCGGCTTCATGCCGATTCTGCGCCTGCGATACGGCGCCCGGATGCTGCTGAAAGCACCCGACGCCATCGACGAAGGCGATATTTCGCCATTCCAGGCCCTGATGACATCGCTGGCGGCCACGGTCGGCACGGGCAATATCGCCGGGGTGGCCGGCGCGATTGCCGTCGGTGGCCCCGGTGCCGTGTTCTGGATGTGGTTGATTGCCTTCTTCGGCATCGCCACCAAATACGCCGAAGCGGTCTTGGCGGTCCACTACCGCGAGGTCGATGAACTCGGGAACCATGTCGGTGGTCCGATGTATTACATCACCAAAGGCCTGGGCTCCCGTTGGGCCTGGCTTGGTGGCCTGTTTGCCCTGTTCGGCATGCTGGCCGGCTTCGGCATCGGCAACGGTGTGCAGTGCTTTGAAGTCTCCAGTGCACTCGAAGGGATTGGAATTCCCCGTGAAATCACAGCCATCGTTCTCGGGGTGCTCGTCTTCGCCGTGATCATCGGCGGGGTGAAGCGGATCTCCAGGGCCGCCTCAGCGATCGTGCCGTTTATGGCGATCGCCTATCTGATCGGTTGTGTCTTCATTCTTCTCGCCAATGCGTCGAAACTGGACACGGCCGTGGAGCTGATTTTCTCCAATGCCTTCACGGGTAAGGCGGCTGCCACCGGGACCCTTGTGCAGGTCATCCTGATGGGCTTCACGCGCGGCTTCTTCGCCAATGAAGCGGGCCTCGGCAGTGCTCCGATCGCCCATGCGGCAGCGCGCACCAATGATCCAGTGCGTCAGGGAACGGTGGCCATGCTCGGCACCTTCATTGACACGATGATCATCTGCACCCTGACCGCGTTCGTGATTCTTGTGAGCGGCGTGTACGACGGAGGACTGTCGGGTTCGGAACTGTCGATCGCTGCGTTCAACCAGGCCGTGCAGGGATCGGGTTGGATTGTGACCTTCGGGCTCCTGATCTTCGCGTTCACCACGGTTCTGGGCTGGAGTTTCTATGGCGAACGCTGCACGGAATATCTCTTCGG
>JBGKDM010000176.1:0-1941 GCA_042954165.1 Synechococcus sp. | reverse complement strand
CATCTCCCCCTGCCGCAGGGCTGGATCAAGGCCTGCAACGGGCATCGCTCCAACCCCTGGTTCCTGGACGCGATGCGCACCCTGCTCGAGCTGAGTGACGGCCTGGCCACCAATGCCTTCGGGACCCATCTGGGGTATGGGGCGGCCCTTGGCAACAGGCTGCACTGGATCGACGTGCAGGCAGAGCAGAACCTGCAGAAGCTGCCAAGGGCGAAAGCGTCCGAGGAGGAGGCGGAATGGGCCGAGCGGCAGCGACTCAGCCGTGAACTGCGCCAGGCGCTGACCTTGTCAGGGCAGGCACAGCAGGACGCGGTGACGACCCTGCTCGATCCCTACTGGGGGCTGAGCCAACAACCCGACAGCGATGCCCTGCGCCGACTGCTCGCAGGCTGATCACTCAACCGGCTCGATCGGAGCCAGCCTGGGATCGAGAATCTTGGGCCCCATACCCGGAAACTTCACGGCAATCGACACCTTTTCGCCACTGCCGAAGGTGTGGGTGATTTCGCCGATGCCGAAACTGGTGTGACGGACCTGATCGCCCACCGCCCAATGGCGACCGGGGGCGGGACCGGCCTGGCGCCGGCGCACCGCATTGGCCGGCGCACTGCCTGGCTGGGGGCGATCCACGCGGGTCAACCGTTCCAGCCGCTGCTCCCGGCGGATCGCAGCCCCGCCTGAGCGCGGCAGGTCCCCCTGCACCAGGGCCTCCGGCAGTTCGGACAGGAAGACACTCGGAACGGCAGGTTCACGCATGCCGCCCCAGAGGCGACGTTCGCTGGCATGGGAGAGGAAGAGTCGCTCCTTGGCCCGCGTGATGCCCACGTAGCAGAGACGTCGTTCTTCCTCGAGAGAGGCGGGATCGTCGAGGGAGCGGTAGCTGGGGAAGAGGCCCTGTTCCAGGCCCACCAGACAGACCACCGGAAACTCAAGCCCCTTGCTGCTGTGCAGGGTCATCAGGGTGACCCGATCCGCTTCGGTGTCCTTGCTGTCGGCGTCACTGGCCAGGGCCGCCGACGCCAGGAAGCCCTCGAGATCGCCTTCGTCGTTCTCCTCCTGGTACTGAAGAGCCGCATTCACCAGTTCCTGCAGGTTGCGGCGCCGCTCCTCGGCCTCGTCCGTGCCATCGGCGATCAACTCGCTGACGTAGCCGCTTTTCTCGAGAACCTGCTGAATCAGTTCCGACGGCGGGGTGTCGTGGATCCGCTGCTTGAGATCGTTCACCAGCTCGCAGAACTGCAGCAGACCGCGGGCGGAGCGGCCTCCAAGCGATCGAGCGGCCTCCGGATCGCTCACCACATCCCAGAGGGGGATTCCCAGCTGGTTGGCGGCATCCGTGCAGCGCTGAATCGTGGTCTTGCCGATGCCCCGCTTGGGGACATTGATGACCCGCAGAAGGCTCACCGTGTCGGCGGGATTGATCAGCAGGCGGAGGTAGCCGAGCACATCCTTGATCTCGCGGCGGTCGTAGAAGCGCAGCCCCCCCACGACGACGTAGGGGATCCGCCAGCGGACCAGCGACTCCTCGATCGCCCTGGACTGGGCATTGGTGCGATACAGCACGGCCATGTCTCCCCAGCGCAGATCGGGGTTGGCCGCCTCCATCATCCGCAGCCGATGTACAACGGCCTCCGCCTCGGCGATCTCGTCGTCACAGCGGGTGAGGGTGATCAGCTCCCCATCGCCTCGGGTGGGTCGCAAGACCTTGTCGATCCGCTCGCTGTTGTTGGCGATCAGCGCGTTGGCGGCCTCGAGGATGGTGGCGGTGGAGCGATAGTTCTCCTCGAGCTTGACCATCGTGCGGGTGGCGTCGTCGGGCGCCTTGTCGCCGAAATCATCCTGGAACCCCATCAGGATCGTGAAATCGGCGGCCCGGAAGCTGTAGATGCTCTGGTCGGCATCACCCACCACGAACACGGACCGGCCCGCCCAGTTGTCGTA
>JBGKDM010000175.1:0-4580 GCA_042954165.1 Synechococcus sp. | reverse complement strand
CATGACCGCCTGAGGCCAGCGACTGCTCAGCCGGCTGTCGGCATGCAGAAACAGCAGCCAGGCTCCTCGGGCCTGGTCAGCTCCGAAGGCCAGCTGGGCGCCTCGACCGCGCTGGGGTGCCAGCAGGCAGTGGGCGCCGGCCCTTCGGGCCAGATCCGCGCTCCCGTCCTCACTGCCTGCATCGATCACCAACCGTTCCAAGGCGCCAGGCCACCGGTCGAGGTCTGCCAGAAGCAGCGGCAGGTGTGCCGCTTCGTTCAGGCATGGAATGATCACGCTCAGCACCGGGTCAGACCCCATCAACCCAGCCATGGCTGCAGGTCTTCAAGCCGGTCAATGTCGTTTCTCCGCTGGAGCAAGACCGGGGTGATGCCATGGCTCTGCGCACGTTCCGATGTCATGGTCAGCACCTGATCGCTTCCCCAAGGGAGTCCTGAGAACAACCATTCAGGGCAGCTCTCAGCGAGCGCAGGAGCCAGCCCCATCAGCCAGTAGCCGCCGTCCTCCGCCGGGCCAAGGACCAGGGAGTGGCTTGAGAGTGCCTCGATCGCCCCGTGCACATCCCTGGGACAGAGTCCAGGGAGGTCGGTGCCGATGATCAGCGACGGGCGTGCTCCGAACCTGCGTCGGGCCAGAAGGAGCTGTCGGCGCATTCGCAGACCAAGGTTGCCGTCTCCCTGTGGCAGCAGCCTCAGGTTCCGTTGCATCCGGGTCGGCGCCGTGCCGCCACCGCTCATGGCGAGCTGAACCTCCACAGATCCCTCCGCCTGCAGGGCGCTGGCCACGGCCAGGGTGTGACCTCTCAGAGCCTTCTGAACCGTGGCCGCCGCCGTCGAACCCAACGATGCCGACAACCGTCGTTTGCACCGCCCGAACGCCGGCCAGCGGCTCATCACCACGAGCACGGGCTTGGGTCCAGGTGTTCGGGCTTGCAGGCTCACTCTCGCCGCGGCAATTCGGCCGGTCGCACGCTCAGTTCCTCGATCCGGCCCTCACGCTCCACGGTCAAGGGCATCGCTTTCCCCACCGTTCCCCTGTCGACAGCCAGCTGCACATCGGAGGGATCCTTCACCCGTTGCCCATTCACGGTCTTGATGAGGTCGCAAGCCTTGATCCCTGCCCTGAAGGCGGGACTCCTCTCCACCACTTCAATCACCAAGACCCCGTTGACCTCCGGCACGCGGCAGCTCGTGCTGGTGGCATTGATCTCAGCAGCCAGCTTGGGGGTGAGCGTCTGCAGACGGACGCCGATATAAGGGTGTGAGGCCTGGCCGGTGCTGATGATCTGCTGGGCGATCCGTTTGGCCAGATTGATGGGGATCGCAAAGCTCAGCCCTGCTCCAGGCGCCTTGCGGATCGCGGTGTTGATGCCGATCACCTGGCCAGCGGCATTGATCAGCGGTCCGCCACTGTTCCCCGGATTCACGGCTGCGTCCGTCTGGATGTAAGGAACACGCTGACCAGAGCCGAGGGCATTCGTCCGGTCCACGGCACTGATGATGCCTGCAGTCACGGTGTTGTTCAGGCCGAGAGGATTGCCGATGGCGATGGCCCACTCGCCCGGTCTGAGGTCGTTCGAGTCGCCGAGGGGTGCGGTTGGCAGGCCTTCAGCCACCACCTTGACCACCGCCACATCGGTGAGCGGATCGCCACCGAGCACGCGGCCTTTGAAGGTGCGGCCATCGGGGAGCGTCACGGACACCTGATCGGCGCCGTCCACCACGTGTTCGTTCGTGAAGATCAGGCCATCCGAGCGCGTGATGAAGCCGGATCCCTGTCCCTGTTGCTGCTGGATACCTGGTGCACCGCCGAACAGCGATCCAAGCGGATTGTTGATCCGTTTGATGGTGTCGATGCGCACCACGGCAGGTCCGGCGCGGTCCACCGCGGAGACGATGACGTTGCGGCCAGGTTTCAGCGGTGGGGCACTGACCCGGTCGCTGACATCCGGCAAGGTCTCCGGACTTGGAGGCGGCGCGATTCCCAGACGCTGCTTCCAGTTCGGACCACAACCGCTCAGTCCGAGGCCCACAAGGACGATTCCGACCCATCGAAGGGAGCGCAGCTGGACTGCGTGGGCAGCGCGGACCATGACATCTGCTGGATTTCTGACAGCGTCTCATGAAAGGCGGACGATGCCCGCTGCCTTGCGTAGATTCCCCATCTGGAAAGGGAGAGCGGAACGTTGCTGAGCGGCAGTGAGCTGTGGAACAAGGTGCAGCACGCTCTCCAGAGCAGCCTCAGCAAACCAACCTTCGAAACCTGGCTGCGCCCTGTTCGCTGCAGCAGTTTCACGGGCAACGAGCTCTGCCTTCAGGCCCCCAACAGCTTCGCCAGCAACTGGCTTCGCAAGCACTACCTCAGCACGATCACCGAGCTGGCAACCGACATCATCGGCCGTCCCGTCCAGGTCAGCGTCGAGGCACGACAGGCCGATGTGGAGTCGACATCCAGCGTTGCAGCGGCTCCGGGAGCTCCCCTGCCGGCTGATCCGCCCCCGGTGTCCGGCCTGTCACCTGTCGCTGTGGTCCCGCCCGCCTCAGCGCAGCCGGCAGCTTCCCGCGGGGTGCGTCGTCTGCCCGGGCTGAACCGTCGCTACGTCTTCAACAGGTTCGTCGTGGGGCCCAACAGCCGCATGGCCCACGCCGCGGCACTGGCGGTTGCCGAATCCCCCGGGCGTGAATTCAATCCCCTCTTCATCTGCGGTGGGGTCGGCCTCGGCAAAACCCATCTCATGCAGGCGATCGGCCACTACCGCCTGGAGATCGATCCCGAGGCCAGGGTCTCCTACGTCTCAACCGAAACATTCACCAACGATCTGATCCAGGCCATCCGCAAGGACGCCATGCAGGCGTTTCGCGACCGTTACAGGGCGACGGATCTCATCCTTGTGGATGACATTCAGTTCATCGAAGGCAAGGAATACACCCAGGAGGAGTTCTTCCACACGTTCAATGCCCTTCATGAGGCCGGACGTCAGATTGTGATCGCCAGTGACCGCCCTCCGAGCCAGATTCCCCGCCTGCAGGAACGCCTCATTTCCCGTTTCTCCATGGGGCTGATCGCGGATATCCAGACGCCCGATCTGGAAACGAGAATGGCGATTCTTCAGAAGAAGGCGGAACAGGAGAAGGTGTCGCTTCCACGGGAGCTGATTCAGTACATCTCAGGTCGGTTCACTTCCAACATCCGGGAGCTTGAGGGTGCCCTCACCAGGGCTGTGGCCTTCGCGTCGATCACGGGCCTTCCGATGACGGTCGAGTCCGTGGCTCCGATGCTGGATCCCAGTGGTCAGGGTGTTGAGGTCACCCCCCAGCAGGTGATCGACAAGGTCTCCGAGGTGTTTGATGTCAGTGCCGATGACATGCGCAGCAGCAGCCGACGTCGGGCCGTCAGCCAGGCGCGTCAGGTGGGGATGTTCCTCATGCGTCAGGGCACTGACCTGAGCCTTCCCCGGATCGGTGAAACATTCGGTGGCAAGGACCACACCACGGTGATGTACGCCATCGAACAGGTGGAGAAAAAGCTCTCCTCCGACCCGCAGCTTGCCAGTCAGGTGCAGAAGGTGAAGGACCTTCTGCAGATCGATTCCCGCAAGAAGCGCTGACCGCCGTCGTCACGTCGAAATCAGGCGCCCCCGGTCCAGCCCGCCAGGTGAGCGGCACTGGATGACCGAACCAGAGCCCTGGCAGCGGGCAGCGCCGGATCCAGATGTTCGGAGCTGAAGGGGGGGAGGGGACGGCTGCGCAGCCAGGCTCCCCAACGAAATTCGTGGTACGGGATCAGGGGCTGAGGACTGATGGCCTTTTCCTTCTTCAGCTTCCACACAAGACTCCGATACGGGTCGTCTTGAAGGCCCATCAATTTGGATGGCAGGGCCTCAGGAGCATGCGGACCATTACCGCGGCCGTCGAACAGGTACAGCCACCCCCGCCTCTGCAGATGGGCCAGCACCGTCAGGCGGTCATGGGTCGGGAGATCCTCGATCACATATCCGAAGCTCGTCACCTTCGGATCCAGCTCCACCAGAGCGCGGAGTCGGTGATGACGATCGACCATCCAGAGGTCCCCAGCCGCGCTGCGCACGAGGGGAACCGGTTTGGTGCGGAGGTAGCGACTGCGCTCCTCGTCGGTGTCGTCGAGAAAGTCACGCTGGCGACTTCGCACTTCTGCCAGTCCGATGCACATCTGGGTGGGCTGGAGATCCCGAACGCACACCTCAATCAGTGAGACCCCGTCCTGTGGGTCCGGAATGCGGTCGTAGTGATTGCGGTGCAGAAGCCCTTGTTGTTCAGTTCCGGCTCACTATGCCCCGAAGTTTCTGGCCAGTCGACTCAGGGGACGGCACTGAACACACTCATGCGCACCACGCCGACCGGCTGGGAGATCGGGTCAGGGCCCCAGGGTGAGGCTGAAACGGAAAACAGATAGAGATCGGCGGGTGGGTTGATGTTGACCCTGAACGCCACCGTGATGGTGTCTCCCGGAGCCACGGGTTCCGCGAAGCGAACCTCGACCTCGCGGTTGTCCAGGGAGAAATCGGCACGGACGCCAACCTGCGCCCCCCGACGCCTGGGCCG
>JBGKDM010000174.1:0-2071 GCA_042954165.1 Synechococcus sp. | reverse complement strand
CCCACGAACTGAAGCTTCCAGGAGGAGAGGATGCCGATCACGTCATCTCCCTGGTTGGCCGAGAAATCCGGCAGGCCTTCCACCATCAGGCGTGCTGCCGTCTGGTCGTAGCGGTAGGCGAGCTTGAGCATGCGCTGAGGGGGGATGGGGCAGAACGAACGGGAGTGGGTGGGATGCTCAGGGCATCGGATCCTGGAGGCTGGCGCGCAGCCGATCGGCTCCGCCGGGGCCCGCCGCCAGCGCAAGGGTGAGCACCATCTGGCGTTGCAGGGGTGCCGCCTGACTGCGATCCAGGAGGCGTTGCACGGCGCTGCGGCGCAGATTCATCCGTTCCTCGATCAGATCACGCAGCCGCTGGTCGATCAGACCCCAACGCTGGGCGGTGAGCTCAGCCGGCTCGCGACTGGAGAGCAACTGATGCAGCATCGGGTAGAGGCGATCGGCCATCGCACAGACCACCCGGATCAGGGCGTCGATCTCGACACTGTTGAGGCTGGTGCGCCGCGTTGAACGTCGCAGGGGATTGGTGCAACGACGCTTCCAGAGCTCCACCCTGTTCGGGAAGAGGGCGGCATAACCCAGTTGCTTGGTCATCCAGAGCATCGCCTCGCCACCATTGAGGTCCAGGGCCTCGACCGTCAGCAGCAGGAAGTCGAGGCGTTCTAAGCCGCGGCGATTCAGCACGATCGAGGGGGTGGGTGTCGCCTCGCCCGCAGCGGCCGCCAGGTCTGGGGAAGCGGTGGTTTGGGTCATGGCTGCGATGATGCCAGCACTCAGGCCTTCGCGTCACCCTTCCTTGGATCTCAAGCCGCTGATTCGAGACATTCCGGACTTCCCCAAGCCTGGAATCCTCTTCCGTGACATCAGCCCCCTGCTGCGTGATCCTGAGGGCTGGCGCGCGGTCATGGATCAACTCGGCGCGATCTGCGACCGGTTGCAGCCGGATCTGATCGTCGGGATTGAATCGCGCGGCTTCATCGTTGGCACAGCACTGGCCACAGCGCAGGGGCTGGGTTTCGTGCCGGTGCGGAAACCGGGGAAGTTGCCGGGTGCCATCCTCGGCGTTGACTATGCCCTTGAGTACGGCACGGATCGCCTGGAGATTCAGGCCGATGCCTTCAGCGGTGGCGCCAGGGTGCTGTTGGTGGATGATCTGCTGGCCACGGGCGGCACCGCCGCCGCAGCGTCGCAACTGATCGCCGAGGCGGGAGGCGAGCTGGTGGGCACCGCCTTCGTGATCGAACTGGCCGCCCTGCAGGGCCGCGCGAAACTGCCACCCCAGACGCCCGTGGAGGCGCTGTTGGTTTACGCCTGATCCTGACTCCAATCCAGCACCGCCTGGTACTGGGACAGGTTCAGCAGGCCGAAACTCCAGAGCACGATCGGTAGCGGCGCCTGCTCCAGCTCGGCCTGACGCTGGCCGAGCTTCAGGGCGTTGTCGCTCAGGCCGAGCTGTTCCCGCAGAAACTGCAGCAGCTGGGGCGATGGCTGGGGTTGTGCGTCGCTGCTGAACACCAAGGACCTGCCCTCCCTGTGCTCACTCTGGCGCTGATCGCAGAATTGTCATCGGCCCATCGGTCATGGCCTGGAGAGCGAGGCGCCGGGTCAGGGGAATCCTGCGGAGCAACTGCAGCGCCAGAGCACGCAGGGGAAGGAGTGGACGCCAGCGGTTGGAAAACAGCCTGAGCAGCGCATCCGTGCCCAGACCGATCAGCACCAGATCGGGGAGACGCCGGCGGTTGTAGCGGCGCACCAGCCGCCGGATCGGCCCGGATTCAGCGTGATGGCGCTGGATCAGATCGAGCAGATCACTGACATCACGCCAGCAGAGATTGAGCCCCTGGCCGCCCACCGGGTGGCAGCGATGGCCTGCCTCCCCCACGAGGAGATGGCGTCCACGGCCCAGTCGCGGTGCCAGGCTGAGCTCAAGCGGAAACGCCATCGGCTGGTCCAGCAGGGCATCGGGGATCAGTCCCGCCGGCAGCACCGTGGCCAGGCGATCCAGCAGTACCGCCGGCGCCAGGGCAGCGCGCTCCCGGCAACGCTCCAGGGGCGCACTCCAGACCACCTG
>JBGKDM010000173.1:0-1897 GCA_042954165.1 Synechococcus sp. | reverse complement strand
CTTCGCCGTTTGATCGGCTTTGCCAAGTGCTGGGGGTACGGGGAGTTGCTGGTGCTCAATCTCTTCGCCAGGCGATCTCCGCATCCCGCGGCACTTCGAACCGTCACCGATCCGGTTGGGGATCGCAATGATGCTGTTTTGTTGGAGCAGGCCGAGCGCTGGTCCTGTCAACCCACGGTTGATCTTTGGCTGGGTTGGGGAGCGCAAGGAACGTTGCATCAGCGCAACCGAAGGGTGCTGCAGCTTCTGGATCCGTTCCGGAGTCGGCGCCGTCGTCAGTTCATGCGCGCACGGGGAGCGTTGACACTGGGGATGACCCGCAGCGGTCAGCCCCGTCATCCTCTTTATGCCCGCGGTGACGCGACGCTTGATCCGATGGTCTGGGCAGAGTCCGGCGTCATCCGTCATCCTGAGTTCACGCCGCCGGGTCCCCGTTCGTACTGATGTCTCGCACTCCACGTCGTTATGCCGTGCATCTCCACCTCGTCGGTGGTCAAACCGAACGGGTGCATTTCCCCAAACTCGAAACGTTTCAGCAGTGGTATCAGGGCATCGTGAATGCAGAGGGCCAGGGCGGCTTCGTCAACGTTCCCATCAGTGATCTGGAGGGTGAATATCTCGTTGTGCGACCAGAAGCGGTGATCGGCGTTCGCGTGGAACCTCAGTTCTCCTCCGTCGATGACGCCTGAGCGTCTTGGTTTGCTTTGGGGCATCACCGTTTTTTCAGGTGCCACGGCTCGCCTGCTGGCCTTTCTGTCAGGGCTGCCAGGTGTCGTTCTGCTGCTTCTCTCCGGCCTGTTGATCGGACGCTCCGGTCTCGGTCTGGTTGAACCATTGGATCTTGGCCAGGGACTCGGAACGATCGTGGGTCTTCTGGTCAGTCTGGTGTTGTTCGACGGTGGGCTCAATCTGCGCCTGCCTGGGAACACCATCAAGGCCACCGTTCTGCGCATTTCACTGCTGCGTTTGCTGGTGTCTCTCGGTGCTGGCCTGTTGGCCGCCCACTGGCTGGCGGGACTCAGCTGGTCGGTGGCTGCGGTTTACAGCGCCATTGTTCTGGCGACGGGGCCAACGGTCGTCACACCACTCATTCGTCAGATCCGACTGGCCGCCCCATTGGGGGATGTTCTTGAAGCGGAAGGACTTGTTCTTGAACCGATCGGGGCTGTTCTGGCATTGCTGCTGCTCGAACTGGTTCTCGGTGACCTGCACGGCTGGCGAGAACTGTTGCTCGGTCTGCTGTCTCGGCTGGGCGGCGGTGTCCTGATCGGCGCCAGCGTGGGATTGGTGTTGTCGGAATTGCTTCGGCGTCTGAATCCGGACCAGGCGACCGGGCTGCCCCTGCAGCTCAGCCTGGGGATGTTGTTTCTGATGTACGGGGTCTGTGAATGGCTTCTTCCCGAATCCGGACTGCCGGCGTCCGTGGCTGCAGGCATCGTGGTGGCGCGACGGCCCTGCAGTCAGGCTGAGGAACTCGACGACCTGATTCAGCAACTGGCTCAGTTAGCCATCACAGTGATGTTCCCCCTGCTGGCGGCAGACGTCTCCTGGGCTGAACTCAGCCCGCTCGGTTGGGGCGGGATCAGTTGTGTGCTGGTTCTGATGCTCCTGGCCCGCCCTCTGGCCGTGAGTGTGGCCACGATTGGATTGCCTCTGGATTCACGGCAACGTCTGTTCCTCGGTTGGTTGGCTCCCCGAGGCATTGTCACAGCAGCGGTGGCATCTCTGTTTTCGATCCGGCTTGAGCAGGCCGGCATCATCGGGGCCGGTCGTCTTCAGGGCCTGGTCTTCCTGACGATTTTGATGACTGTTGGTCTCCAGGGTCTAACGGCACAGCCACTGGCCCGTGCTTTGGGGCTGGTGGTGGAAGGGGCTGATGAGAGCGTTGATTTAAACC
>JBGKDM010000172.1:0-3671 GCA_042954165.1 Synechococcus sp. | reverse complement strand
CTGGAGCCGATTCGGGCGTGGTTCGACCGCAAGGGGTGGATACCCCAGGACTTTCAGCGACAGACCTGGGACGCGTACCTGGCCGGCAAGTCGGGCCTGATTCAGGTCCCGACGGGATCCGGAAAGACCTACGCCGCCGTGATGGGCCCGATCGCAAGAATGCTGACGGACAGCGGGCCAGGACGCGGAATCCAGCTTCTGTACCTCACACCCCTGAGGGCGTTGAGCCGCGATCTGGCAGTGGCACTGGAGGAACCGATCGAGGCGATGGGGTGGCCGCTGCGTGTGGCCATTCGCAACGGCGACACCAGCAGCAGTGAGCGCGCCAGACAGATCAAATCAGCACCGCAGATCCTGATCACGACCCCGGAATCGCTGTGTGTTCTGCTGGCCGGTCGCCACGCCGAGCGGCTGTTCGGCGATCTCAAAACCGTGGTGCTGGATGAGTGGCATGAACTGATCGGAAGCAAACGCGGAACGCAGACCGAACTGGCCGTGAGTTGGCTGCGTCAACGCAATCCAGGCCTGCAGACCTGGGCCGTCAGTGCAACGATCGGCAACCTGAACAGTGCGGCCCGGCACGCCCTCGGCACCGCATGTGAGCCAACGCTGATCACGGGCGGCGCCCCGCGTGCCCTTGAGGTGACCAGCATTCTTCCCGACAGCATCGATGGTTTTCCCTGGGGAGGCCATCTCGGACTACGGCGCTACGAGGATCTGGTCGGTCAGCTGGTGCCTGGAATCAGCACCTTGCTGTTCACCAACACCCGCAACCAGGCGGAGCGTTGGTATCAGTGCCTGCGGTATGCCTGTCCGGAGATGGAGGGCCTGCTGGCTCTGCACCACAGTGCCCTGGATCGAAGCGACCGTGAAGCGATCGAGGCGGATGTGAAGGCAGGTCTGCTGCGGTGGGTCGTCTGCACCAGTTCCCTGGATCTGGGGGTGGATTTCCAGCCTGTTGAGCGGGTCGTACAGATCGGCTCGCCCAAGAATCTGGCCCGTCTGCTGCAGCGCGCCGGCCGCTCCGCCCATCTCCCCGGCGGAACATCCCAGGTGCTGTTCATGCCCACCAATGCCCTGGAACTGCTGGAGCTGTCAGCCGTGCGTAGGGGGCTTGGCGAGGGGCTGGTGGAGGATCGCCACCCTCCAGTGCTCCCCCTCGATGTGCTGCTGCAGCACCTCACAACCCTGGCCTGTGGGCCTGGTTTCGAGCCGGAGGCAACCTTGCGTGCCGTTCGCTCGACAGTCAGTTTTGAACATCTCACTGACACCAACTGGGCCTGGTGTCTTCGTTTTCTCGAGCAAGGCGGCGACTGCCTCGGCGCCTACGACCGCTACAGGAAGCTGGAACGGAATCCCAGCGGGCGCATGGTGGTGTCCCAGGCGGCAATCGCCAGGCTGCATCGTCTCAACATCGGCACCATCACCTCGGCACCGTCGATTCGGGTCCGTTTCGTGCGCGGCAGTGTTCTCGGCCATGTGGAGGAGAACTTCGTCAGTCAGCTCAAACCGAAGGACGTGTTCTTCTTCGCCGGACGGCAGCTGGAGTTTGTTCGTCTGCGTGAGATGACGGCCTATGTGAAGGCAAGCACCCGCAAGAGCACAACGGTTCCCGCCTGGGCCGGCGGCCAGATGGCACTCTCCGATCTGCTCACCCATCACCTGCGGGAAGAGGTCGCAAGGGCCGGCAGAGGGGAACTGGATACGCCGGAACTGAAAGCCCTGGACCCCCTCTTCCAGCGTCAGCAGGATCTTTCAACCCTCCCCCAGGCAGACCAGCTGCTTCTCGAAACCTGCCAGACCCGCGAGGGGAGCCATCTCTACGTCTATCCATTCGAGGGGCGATTCGTGCATGAAGGCCTCGGGTTCCTGTTTGCGACACGCCTGACGCGTCTGCAGCGGGGCACGGTCACCGTGTCGGTGAACGACTACGGCTTCGAGTTGCTCGCCCCCCGTCAGTACCCATTCGCATCCCTCGTGGAGGACAGCATTGACGCACTCCTGAGCACGGACAATCTCGAACAGGACCTGGAGCAGGCTCTCAATCTCTCGGAACTCTGCAAACGTCGTTTCCGAAGCATTGCCCAGGTCTCGGGCCTGTTGGTGCAGGGGTTTCCGGGTCAGAACAAGAGTGCCGGACAACTTCAGATCAGTGGATCACTCCTCTTTGATGTCTTTCAACGGCATGAACCCGACAATCTGTTGATGCTGCAAGCGCGACAGGAAGTGCTTCTTGAACAACTGGAACTGCCGCGCCTCACCGCCGCCCTGAAGCGCATGGCCCAAGGCGAGGTGATCCACTGTGCGACACCCCGACCCGGTCCGCTGGCCTTTCCGCTTCTGGTGGAACGACTGAACAACCGGATGAGCAATGAATCCGTGTTGGAGAGGATTCAACGCATGCAGAGAGAAGCGCTCAATCGGGAGGGGTAGGAGTAGGTTCAGCCGATGTCGTTGTTAACCGACGAAAATAGACGCTGATCACCGTCAAGAATCAATCGAGAATGGGTGAGATTTTGATTGGAGAATGGTGACATTCAGAATGCGGTTGCTTTTCTGCTATTGGCCATGACATGGTCAGCTTCATCCTTAACAATCGCTTCGACAACATCCCTCATGGATGCCGGTCGGCGATCACCGCGGCGTTTCCACATGCTGTCATGTTTCTCCCAATAGCGGAGCGCTGTCGGCACAGGCGGTTGATCCAGCCATCGTGACGATTGCTCATGCAACATCCTTCTGTAGGTTTTCACAGCCTCAACTTCAACAGCTTCTCCCAGCAGAGCTGCCATTTCATGATCGATGAGGGTTGTGATTGCAAACAACCAGTAGATCAGAACTGCGATATGCCTGGCGAGGAAGCGATCAGACCAGTTCTTCAGACCATCAAGATCACGGCCGAAGATATCTTCATGAGTCTGCTCATTGGTGTCCTGGTAGCGGGCTAGTTCAAGGGTTTCTCTGATGGATCCTTGCCGGTCGAGTCCGATGGTTTCGAGATAATGACAAGCACTTTCTTCAGCGGTGTAGGCGGTGCGCGCAATGATCTCAAGGGATGCAGCACGTCGGGCATCAGCATCAGCCCAGACCAGATTCAACACACCTTCACCCGTCTTGATGATCCAGTGCGCTAGGGCAGCTTTGCGTGTTTTCGTTTCCATCAACGGCTTCGTTGTCATGGTGTCAATCGCTGACACAGCTCTGATCTCCAAGGTCTAGGTCAGCTGAGGATTCGATCGTTGGCAGAGTCACGCTTTTGCAACAAGCGACAACTCTGCCCATCAGCGAACAGATGCCTGGCCCTCTGCCTGAGACACCCCAGAAACTCCTGAATGGCCAGAGTCGTCCTACACCAATTCTGTGATCACGATCATCAATACAAAGGCAACAAGTGTTGAGGCAATGAACATCGATCCAAGCACTTGTCTGGAACGAGACCAGATCCTCTTCAGTGCAGGACTGATTTGAGCCAGACTGTAAAAAACAACAAGTCCAGCAATCCAGGCCACATAAAGTCCATAGCCCTTGACGAACAGGCTCTGGCAGAGGTGAACGCGATTCACAACATCAGGAGCGCAGATGGCGTTGGCGCGTTCAGCCAGAAATCCAAACCAAAGCAGAACTCTCATGCCGAGGCCAAGTCTCTGCCTGTTCTGAGACGCAGTCGATGG